>JAYFRX010000289.1:0-3945 GCA_040946945.1 Burkholderia sp.
TCATGAGCGCCATGTCACGGGCGGTGGCCGTCAGGCCGCGCAGCGCCCCGAGTTCCGCTTGGTCAACACGATGCTCGGCAACCTGAAAACGGTCCTCAAGGGCACGTACCACGCTATCGATCACGCCCAATATGCCCATCGCTATCTCGCTGAATTCGCCTACCGTTTCAACCACCGTTTCGATTTGCCCGCGATGGTGCCGCGCCTGCTTCGGGCCGCCGTTAAGGCAAAACCTCATCCGCCGCTTGTATTGAGGCTATCGGAGTCAAGTAACTAATCAGGTCTGACGAATATCGAGTAATTTATGACAAATCAGACATTTTCACGTCAGGAAAACGTCCCGGCCACCTGACTATCATCCAGTCCCAGTTCTCACCCCGCCCTCTCGCCTCCCTCCATGTGGATCGTCAATCTCGCGCTGCGCCGCCCGTACACGTTCATCGTGATGGCTATTATGATCCTGCTGGCGACGCCGCTCGCGCTGGTCAGGACCCTGACCGACGTGCTGCCGTCGATCGACATCCCGGTAATCAGCGTGATCTGGAGCTACAGCGGCTTCTCGGCGCGCGACATGGCTGAGCGCATCATTTCGGTCCATGAACGCACGCTGACCACCACCGTCAGCAATATCGAGCACCTCGCATCGCAGACCCTGCCCGGCATCGCGATCGTCAAGGTGTTCCTGCAGCCTGGCGCCAACACCCAGACTGCGATCGCGCAGACGGTGTCCTCGGCGCAGTCGATCGTGCGGCAGATGCCGCCTGGCACCACCCCGCCGCTGGTGATCAGCTATTCGGCCTCGAGCATCCCGGTGATGCAGCTGGGCCTGTCGAGCTCCTCGCTGAGCGAGGAGTAGCTGGCTGACATCGCGCAGAACTTCCTGCTCCCGCAGCTGGTGACGGTGCGCGGCGTGCAGATCCCGGCACCCTATGGAGGGCGCACGCGCGTGATCTCCGTCGACCTCGACATGCAGGCGCTGATGGCCAAGGGCCTTACACCCTCCGACGTGGTTAACGCGGTAGGCATGCAGCACCTGATCCTGCCGACCGGCACGGCCAAGATCGGGCCCACCGAGTATCGGGTCGGCACCAATGCCTCGCCCGACACGGTGGCCGAGCTGAACCGGCTGCCGATGCGCACCCAGAACGGCGCGACCCTCTACCTGTCCGACGTGGCCCACGTGCGCGACGGCTTCACGCCGCAGACCAACGTGGTACGCAAGGACGGCCAGCGCGGCGTGCTGATCTCGATCCTGAAGAACGGCAACGCCTCCACGCTGCAGGTGGTGAGCGCGCTCAAGGCGCTGCTGCCGAGCGTGGCCGCCACCCTGCCGGCGGACCTGAAGATCACCTCGCTGTTCGACCAATCGGTGTTCGTGAAGGCCGCCGTGCAGGGTGTGATCCACGAGGCGCTGATCGCCGCGCTGCTGACCGCGATGATGATCCTGCTGTTCCTCGGAAACTGGCGCAGCACGCTGATCATCGCGGTATCGATCCCGCTGTCGATTTTCACCTCAATTCTGGTGCTCTCGGCGCTCGGCCAGACCATCAACATCATGACGCTGGGCGGCCTGGCGCTGGCGGTCGGGATCCTGGTGGACGATGCCACCGTGACGATCGAGAACATCGAGCGGCACCTGGGCACCGGGCTGCGCGAGGCGATCCTCGATGGCGCCGGCGAGATCGCCGTGCCGGCGCTGGTGTCGACGCTGTGCATCTGCATCGTGTTCGTGCCAATGTTCTTCCTGACCGGCGTGGCGCGCTACCTGTTCGTGCCGCTGGCCGAGGCGGTACTGTTCGCGATGCTGGCTTCCTACGTGCTGTCGCGCACCCTGGTGCCGACCCTGGCGATGCTGCTGTTCCGCCGAACCGATCCGCATCCCGGCGGCACCGCCCCGGCCCAGGCCAGACGAGCCTCGCGCTTCGCGCGCATCCACCACGGTTTCGACCGCGCCTTCGAGCGCCTGCGCGCCGGTTATATCGTGCTGCTAGGCATGCTGATCGTGCACCGCCGGGTGGCCGCGATCGCCTTCCTCGGCTTCTGCCTGCTGTCGACCGGGCTGATCTTCGCGCTCGGCCGCGACTTCTTCCCGAACGTCGATTCCGGCAACATCCGCCTGCACATGCGCGCCCAGACCGGCATCCGCATCGAGGAAACCGCGCGCCTGGCTGACCAGGTCGAGCAGGTGGTGCGCGAGGTAGTGCCGCCCGACCAGCTCGACACCATCGTCGACAACCTCGGCCTGCCCTCGAGCGGGATCAACCTGTCCTACAGCAATGCCGGCACGATCGGCACCCTCGACGGCGCAATCATGATCGCACTGAAGGAAGGCCACCCGCCCGCGCACTGCTACATCGAGACGCTGCGCCGGATCCTGCCGCAGCGCTTCCCCGGCATCGAGTTCTTCTTCCAACCGTCCGACATCGTCACGCAGATCCTCAACTTCGGGCAGCCGGCGGCGATCGACGTGCAGCTGCAGGGCAACGACGCGGTCTCCAACATGGCGATCGCGAGCCGCCTGCTCAAGCAGATCCGCACCGTGCCGGGCGCGTTCGACCCGCACATCCTGCAGCGCATCGACGAGCCGATGCTGACCGCCTACATGGACCGCACGCGGATGCAGCAGTTGAACCTGTCGGCGCAGAACGTGGCGCAGAAGATGCTAATCTCGCTGGCCGGCACCTTCCAGACCACCCCGACCTTCTGGGTCAACCCGCAGACGGGCGTGCAATATCCGCTGACGATCCAGACCCCGCAGTACCAGATCCACTCAGTGGGCGACCTTCTCAGAACGCCGGTGGCGGCCACCGGCAACCTCGGCGCGCCTTACCAGCTGCTCGCCAACCTAGCCGACCTGCGCCGCAGCGTCGACCCGGCGGTGGTTACGCACTACAACATCCGGCCCGTCACCGATCTCTACGTCAGCGTCGACGGACGTGACCTGGGCGCGGTGGCCTCCGACATCGACGCGCTGGTCGGCAAGGCGCGCGCGACGCTGCCGCGCGGCACCAGCATCACGCTACGCGGCCAAGTCGAGACCATGCGCAGCTCCTACTTCGGCCTGGGCGCTGGGGTGGCGATGGCGATCGTGCTGGTCTACCTGCTGATCGTGGTGAACTTCCAGTCTTGGATCGACCCGCTGATCATTATCAGTGCGATGCCCGCGGCGCTGGCCGGCATCGCCTGGATGCTGTTCGTCACTGGCACCCACCTGAGCGTGCCGGCGTTGACTGGCGCGATCATGACGGTGGGTGTGGCGACCGCCAACTCGATCCTGGTGGTGGCCTTCGCGCGGCAGCGGCTCGATGCCGGCGTGCCGGCGCTGTCGGCCGCGCTGGAAGCGGGTGCCACGCGGATCCGCCCGGTCATGATGACGGCGCTAGCGATGATCATCGGCATGATCCCGATAGCGCTCGGGCTCGGCGAAGGTACCGAGCAGAACGCGCCGCTCGGCCGCGCCGTCATCGGTGGCCTCCTGTGCGCCACCGTCTCGACGCTGTTTTTCGTGCCGCTCGTGTTTGCGGGCGCTCATCATCGCCTGGCGCTTCGGCGCGAGCATCGTGCCGAAGCGCTCTGCCCCCTGGATTCGTATAGACCGGTTGAACTCATGGAAAACAAACGTCACAGCGCCGTCGGGCTCCACGTCGACGAATCCGGGCTCGATCTGCCCGCCCGCGCGCAGGTACGCCGGCGCACCAGGCTCGCCCTGGTGGTGGCCGTGGTGCTGGCCGCGCTCGCGGCGCGCACCCTGGTGGCCGACTACCTGAATCGCGGCCGGCTCGACCGGCTAGCTGAGCAGAACGTACGCCAGTACGTGAGCGTGGTCAAGGTAAGCCGCTGCGCGGCGACTAAAACCGTCGGTATGCAGAAGCGATCGCTCGCAGTGATGTAGGCGCGCGGAAAGCCGAAGATGCTAGAGTCGAATACATCGCGCGCATCGGGGAG
>JAYFRX010000290.1:0-3941 GCA_040946945.1 Burkholderia sp.
TACCAAAGCGGCCCTTGAGGTCTGGGCGGCCAGCAGCCTGATGCCCACCGCGTGCGTCGTTTCCGATGGCCTGTGGTGTTTCGACGGCGTGACGCAAAAGGCTGCCAGTCATGAGTGCCATGTCACGTGCGGTGGCCGTCAGGCCGCTCAGCGCCCCGAGTTCCGCTGGGTCAACACGATGCTCGGCAAGCTGAAAACGGCCCTCAAGGGCACGTACCACACTATCGATCACGCCCAATATGCCCATCGCTATCTCGCTGAATTCGCCTACGGTTTCAACCGCCGTTTCGATTTGCCCGCGATGGCGCCGCGCCTGCTTCGGGCCGCCGTTACGACAAAACCTCATCCTAGCCGTGTGTTGATGGTTTCGGAGTCAAGTAACTAATCAGGATTTCCTATGCGTCGAGCGGGGAGGGAGGCGATGCCGGGCGGCGTCGCTCGAAGCAGGCAGTCATGATGGTCTCGGTATCCGTAAATCAGGAAGCCCATCGTATCGGCGAACGGGGGGGCGCGCCGCGCCCCAATTCTTGCGCTGTATCTCCGCGCCGAAATTCGCTGCGCCCGGCGTGCCGGATCAGAACAGCGAGTGGAACACCCAATACAGCAAGCCGGCCAGCGCGATCGAGGCAGGCAGCGTCAGCACCCAGGCCAGGATTAGGCTGCGCACAGTCGACCATTGTAGGCCCGAGCCGTTCGCCGCCATGGTGCCGGCCACGCCCGAGGACAGCACATGGGTGGTCGACACCGGCAACCCGTACATATCGGCCGCGCCGATCGTGATCATCGCGACCGCCTCGGCCGAGGCGCCCTGGCCATAGGTCAGGTGCTGCTTGCCGATCTTCTCGCCGACCGTCACCACGATGCGCTTCCAGCCGACCATGGTGCCGAGGCCGAGCGCCAGCGCGACGGCTACCTTGACCCAGGTCGGGATGAACTTGGTGGCGTGATCGAGCTGCTTGCGATAGTTGTCGATCACGGCGTGATCGTCGGCGGAGAAGGCCGGTTGATTGGCCTTCTCCATCAGGCGGATCGCTTCGGACACCAGGTACATGGTGTTGCGCAGGTTGTCGACATCGCCTTGCGGCACGCTCGCGATCGAGCCGGTCGAGCCGACCGCGGTCGCCAGCGAATTCGAAAGCTTCTGCACGGCCAGCAGCGTCTCCGGCTTCAGCTCGCGCGTCTGCACGTAGGTCTCGACGACCTGGCGAGAATTGATCGGCGCCGCGATGCTGTCGGTATACTTGCGGAAGGTAACGGAAGCCTGGTGCGCGACGGCGATGAAGGTCTGCGATTCGGCGGGCGTGACGGCCTTGTTCAGCGCATAGGCAGTCGGCACAGTGCCGATCAGGATCAGCATGATCAGGCCCATGCCCTTCTGGCCGTCATTCGAGCCGTGCGCGAAGGACACGCCAGTGCAGGTCAGGATCAGCAGACAGCGGATCCAGAACGGCGGGGCCTGGTCCTTCGGCGGCTCCTGGTAGAGTGCCGGCACCTTCAGCCCGGCTTTGAGGATCAGCAGCAGCAGGCCGGCGAACAGGAAGCCGACGATCGGTGAGAACAGCAGCGACTTGCCGACGCCGAGCGCCTGGCTCCAGTCCACGCCGCTGGTGCCCGAGGCACCGTGCATCAGCTGATTCATCAGGCCAACGCCGATAATCGAGCCGATCAGCGTATGCGAGCTCGAGGAGGGCAGGCCGAAGTACCAGGTCGCGAGGTTCCAGACGATGGCCGCGATCAGCAGCGCGAACACCATCGCGAAGCCGGTACCGCTGCCGACCTGCAGGATCAGCTCGACCGGCAGCAGTTGCAGGATGCCGAACGCGACCGCGCCGCTGGAGAGCAGCACGCCGGCAAAATTCCACAGGCCCGACCAGACCACAGCGACGTTCGGGGTCAGCGAATGCGTGTAGATCACGGTCGCGCCCGCGTTGGCGGTGTCGTGGAAGCCGTTGACGAACTCGAAGCCGAGCGCGATCAGCAGCGCCGCGCCGAGCAGCAGGTAGGGGAAGATCGAGTGTTCGCCGACCGGGGCGAGATCGGCGCGCAGGTGGCTTAGCACATAGACACCACCGGCCACGAGCACGACGAAAAAAATCACCAGACCGAGATGCCGCGAGCGGCCGAGGTCGACTAAGGACGACTCAGGTTGATTCATGGCCAACAGAGGGAGGTAGGTTGCGGGTAGCGTCCGATCGTAGCGCCACGACTTAGGCAGCTTGATGGCATTACAAAATGTATCAAAATTTCTTTCTTTATGCTTTCTAGTGCGGGCGATTATCGCGTCGCGCGGCCGCCACGCAGGCCACTACCACCGCTATCACCACCAGCATCAAGGCCGGCACCGCTTCGTGAAGCAGCCAGCCGCGACCAGCACGAAGCCGAAGGAGGGCTGCAGCAACTGCAGCTGCAGCGGCTCCGGTTTTTCTAGACACAGATTTGGGGTAAAACGCATCCAAATTCGAGTCTGAGATGTTGAAGAAGGTAGACGTGCAGGAAGTTGCGCTGGCGGCCACGGAGGGCGCGCGTAGTGCGGCCGTAGACGCCGCCAGCGTCGCCTAATTCAAGCGCTGGTCCGTCGGGCGCAAACGCGCTGTCGTCCTGCGCTTGCTGCGCGGCGAATCGATTGACGCGGTGTCTCGCGAAGTTGGCGTCTCGATCGCCGAGCTCGAACAATGGCGCGAACTCGCCCTGGCAGGCATCGAAGCCGGTCTGAAGTCGCGCCAGACTGATCCGTTGGAAGTCAAGCTCAAGGAAGCCGTGCATCGCGTCGGCGAACTGACCATGGAGGTCGAAATGCTGCGCATGGAGCGCGAGCGGCAGGAGCGCCGCCCTTTGAGCGCCAGGAGCTCGTCGACATGAGCCACACGATCTCCGCGACAGGCAAACCCTTCGGATTGCAACGGGTATGCCAGGCGCTCGACTTGCCGCGCTCCACGATCTATGCCGAGCGCGCCAGGGCGCTCAACAAGGTCACCCCACTTGCCCCTGTCCGACGTGGCCCGCAGCCCAAGGTGCCCGATCACGAGCGGCTCGCAGCTGTTCGCGCCGATCTGACTCGCACGCCGTTCGTCGGCGAAGGGGCGCGCAAAGTCTGGGCACGCTTGCGCATTCAGGACGACATCCGCGTGTCCCGCGCCCGTGTGGCGGGGCTGATCCGCGAAAACGGCCTGCTTTCGCCCCATCGGCAACCGCAAAAACCGCCCAATGCTCACGATGGTCGAATGACGACTGATCGGCCTAACGAGAGGTGGGGCGCCGATGGCGCCAAGGTTTAAACCGTCGATGAGGGCCTGGTCTGGATCTTTGCTGCGGTTGATCATGGCGACGCGGCGTGTGTTGGCATCCACGTCACCAAAGTGGGCGACCGCTTTGCCGCACTGGAACCAATCAGCCAAGGGGTGCGCGAGCAGTTCGGATCGGTCGAAGCTGATGCCGGCCGCGGACTGTCCCTGCGAATGGATCACGGCTCGCAGTACAGGTCGGACGATTTCCGCGCCCAGCTCAAGTCCTGGGAGATTACGCCGAGCTACGCCTTCGTCGCTGAGCCGCAGACCAACGGCGTCGCCGAGCGTTTCAATCGGACCATGAAGGAGCAAGCCATCCACGGACGGCTATTCAACAACGTTGAAGAAATTCGTGCTGCCGCCCTCGCGTTCAAGGACCGACCTGATTAGTTACTTGACTCCGAAGCAGGCATGAAACGAAGTATCGTTCGCCAGATGCTTACGGAGCGTGCGCCATGTCCATGAACAGAATCCAGTTTCAGGCCGGTCTGTCGATGAAAGAATTTCAGGAGCAGTACGGCAACGAAGCCCAATGCGAGGCCGCGCTGGTCGGGTCTCGCTGGCCCGATGGCTGGGTGTGCCCTCGATGCAAGGGCACGCGCTACGCCAGCGCCTACAACGGCCGGCGACTATGGGAATGCCTGAGCCAGTCCTGCC
>JAYFRX010000291.1:0-3929 GCA_040946945.1 Burkholderia sp.
CCATGCGCACGGCTTCCAGCATGAATTCCTGCGTATATCGAGCTCTCGGATTACCCATCTTCCCTTCCTCCTTGCGTGAGTTTTACACACTCAGCAAGGGATCCATTTTTTGCGGGCAAGCTCACTGCGTCACCAGGTAGATTGCCAGAAACTAGGTCGTCAGCGGCAATTTCGTCTTCTCGAATATCGTTCCGACGATCGACGAGCATTGGTACCGGCAGGACTGGCTCAGGCATTCCCATAGTCGCCGGCCGTTGTAGGCGCTGGCGTAGCGCGTGCCCTTGCATCGAGGGCACACCCAGCCATCGGGCCAGCGAGACCCGACCAGCGCGGCCTCGCATTGCGCTTCGTTGCCGTACTGCTCCTGAAATTTTTTCATCGACAGACCGACCTAAAACTGGATTCTGTTCATGGGCATGGCGCACGCCCCGTAAGCATCTGGCGAACGATACTTGGTTTCATTCAGGACTGCTTCGGAGTCAAGTAACTAATCAGGATCAGCCAAGGGGGCGCGAGCAGTTCGGATCGGTCGAAGCTGATGCCGGCCGCGGACTGTCCCTGCGAATGGATCACGGCTCGCAGTACAGGTCGGACGATTTCCGCGCCCAGCTCAAGTTCTGGGGGATTACGCCGAGCTACGCCTTCGTTGCTGAGCCGCAGACCAACGGTGTCGCCGAGTGTTTCAATCGGACCATGAAGGAGCAAGCCATCCATGGACGGCTGTTCAAAAACGTTGAAGAAGTTGGTGCTGCCGCCGTCGCGTTCAAGGACCGATACAATCGCGAACGGCGTCTCGAAAAACTGGGCTTCAAGACACCCCTCGAAGCCCGTCAGGCAGCGCTCTTGCCACTTGCCGCCTAATCCAAAAATCGTGTCTAAACAACCGGATCCGGTACACTACATTAAGAACGAGGCCTGGCCGATATGCAACAACGCCTGTGAAAATTCGATCCGTCCGTTTGTTCTCGGAAGCAAGAACTGGCTGTTCAGCGACACGGTGGCCGGAGCGAAGGAGAGCCTGCATCTGTGCTCGCTGATCGAGACCTGCAAGGCGAACAACGTCGACGTCTATCAGCAGTACCTCATCAACCTGTTTAAGGCGCTGCCGCTCGCGCAAACGGTCGACGACTACGGAGCGCTGCCGCCTTGAAAGCTTGGCAAGTCCGCTCGCAAACCGACAACCTGATGGTTAGCCGATCGGCCGTCGCAGCCCAAGGGGGCACGGATCGCTTACGTTTTGACCGGCACCGGCCCATCGGGCAGGATCGCCCCGCACGGCGGTGCCGGAAGGCACCGGTATTTGCACCATCCGATTCCCAATCCGGTGCGCTTCAGCGCGCGCCGCAGTTTCTGTCGTAGGACCGTGACGATGTCGACCTGGTTACTTCCCGAGAATATTGCCGACGTGCTGCCGTCGGAAGCACGCAAGATCGAGGAGCTGCGTCGCAGGCTGCTCGACCGCTTCCGTTCGTATGGCTACGAAATGGTGATGCCGCCCCTGCTCGAGTATCTCGAGTCGCTGCTGACCGGCGGCGGCAACGACCTGCACCTGTGCACCTTCAAGCTCGTCGACGAGCTGTCGGGCCGCACCCTGGGCCTGCGCGCCGACATGACGCCGCAGGTTGCGCGGATCGACGCGCACCTGCTGAACCGCAAGGGCGTGACGCGCCTCTGCTATGCGGGCAACGTGCTGCATACGCGGCCGCGCGGCCTGCACGCGACGCGCGAGCAAATCCAGATCGGTGCTGAGCTGTACGGCCACGCCGGCCTCGAGGCCGATCTCGAGGTGCAGCAGCTGACGCTCGATGCGCTGCGCCTGACCGGCATCGGCACGATCCGCCTCGACCTCTGCCATGCGGGTGTGATCAATGCGCTGTTCTCGCGCGACGCGGTGGCCGCCGCGCGCGGCGAGACGCTGTACGGCGCACTGGCCGGCAAGGACGTGCCGCTCCTGAACGAGCTGACCAAGGATCTAGGGCGCGATACGCGCGCCGCCTTGCGCGCGCTGCCGCATCTGTATGGCGATGCCTTGGTGATCGACGAGGCGCGCCGCCAGTTGCCCGCGCTGCCCGAAATCACGCGCGCGCTCGACGATCTCACCCAGCTCGCGGCCCAGGTGCAGGGTGCCGAAGTCGCGATCGACCTGGCCGACCTACGCGGTTACGCCTATCACAGCGGCGCAATGTTCTCGGCCTACGTCGACGGTGTGCCGAACGCGGTGGCGCGTGGCGGCCGTTACGACCACGTCGGGCAGTCCTATGGCCGGGCCCGCCCGGCCACCGGCTTCTCGCTGGACCTGCGCGAAATCGCGCGGATCTCGCCGGTCGAGGTGTGCGGCACCGCGATCCTCGCGCTCTGGCATCAGGACGAGGCGCTGGGCGTGGCGGTGGCCGCGCTGCGGGACGCGGGCGAGGTTGTGATCCAGGAGATGCCGGGGCACGGTCACGTGCTCAACGAGTTCGCCTGCGACCGCGTGCTGGTCGAGCAGGGCGGCGCGTGGCTCGTCCAGACCCGCTGAAAACAAGCACGGCGCGGTTGTTTCGGGTTCCATATCGTTGACGCGAAACGGAAAAATTCGGGGTCTTCGCGGAATCGTGTGGGTAAATTTCGTCATGAAAACGCCTGATAGCGAATGTGGGAGGGGATTTGCGAGATTCGGATATTGCAAAAAAGATGGCATCATTCCACGATGGCTACTTCACGCAAACGAAAGCATCTGTCCGACACGTACCGCTTCGAAGAATTCCGTCCTCTCCAAGAGATCCACGGCGTGTTCAGCGATCGAGTCGCACCCGTCATCGCGCTGGTTCGGCGCTCAAAAAATGGCCTGCACTGGAGGCAACCGGATATGTCCTGGCTACGATCGCAAGCAACCTCGTGCATGCGATCTGTCGAGCGGCGCTTCGCGCATCTACCTGGATTTCGAGGTGCGACGCGTTCGATGTCAGTGCAACGGCACGGTGAAGAGCGAGCGGCTGAGCTTCCTTGCCGACAACCCGCACGACACGCAGCGGTTCGCGTGGCACGTCGCCCGCCGCTGTCGGGAAAGCGCGGTCAAGGATATAGCCGACACGCTGCACCTGGACTGGCATACGGTCAAAGATCTCGACAAGCAATACATGCGAGCGCAATTGGAACGGCTCGGCACACCGGCCCCGAAGGTGATCGGCATCGACGAGATCTCGATTCGCAAAGGTGTACCGGATCGGGTTGTTTAGACACGATTTTTCGATCAGGCGGCAAGTGGCAAGAGCGGTGCCTGACGAGCTTCGAGGGGTGTCTTGAAGCCCAGTTTTCCGAGACGCCATTCGCGATTGTATCGGTCCTTGAACGCGACGGCAGCAGCACGAACTTCTTCAACGTTGTTGAACAGCCGTCCGTGGATGGCTTGCTCCTTCATGGTCCGATTGAAACGCTCGGCGACGCCGTGGGTCTGCGGCTCAGGGACGAAGGCGTAGCTCGGCGTAATCCCCCAGAACTTGAGCTGGGCGCGGAAATCGTCCGACCTGTACTGCGAGCCGTGATCCATTCGCAGGGACAGTCCGCGACGCATCAGGGCGGGGTCCCATTCGTAGTTGAAGGTTGGGGCGGCAGGGTTTCGTAGGTTAGGCGGACTTCAAGTCATGGTCAACGCGTTTATCGGTCGGACGATGCAAGGCAACGGCGAGCATCCAAAGGTCCGTCGGCACCGCCGAGCTTACGGAATCGCTTCTCAGCTTCCAGGAAGCCAGTGGCCGCCCATCGCATCGCCATGTCGACATCGCGATAGCGCTCGACCCGGCCGCTGACGCGGCGCACCGCGCCGTTCGGATTCTCGATCAGGTTCGTCGTCGCCAGGCTGCGGATCAGCCGCGGCGTCAGGTCCAGGCGGTTGACCGTGAACCTTTCCTCAAGCCCCTCAAGCAGCGAGGCCGCCGCGTCCGGATGGT
>JAYFRX010000292.1:0-3925 GCA_040946945.1 Burkholderia sp.
CAGCAGGTCGCCTCGGTCATGCGTGCCGCGTACAAGCTGCCGGCCGACGACGGGCTCGCTCGGCTGAAGGCCCAGGCGGCATGGTTGAAGACCGACCATCCGGACGCGGCGGCCTCGCTGCTTGAGGGGCTTGAGGAAACGTTCACGGTCAACCGCCTGGACCTGACGCCGCGGCTGATCCGCAGCCTGGCGACGACGAACCTGATCGAGAATCCGAACGGCGCGGTGCGCCGCGTCAGCGGCCGGGTCAACCGCTATCGCGATGTCGACATGGCGATGCGATGGGCGGCCACTGGCTTCCTGGAAGCTGAGAAGCGATTCCGTAAGCTCGGCGGTGCCGACGGACCTCTGGATGCTCGCCGTTGCCTTGCAACGTCCGACCGATAAACGCGTTGACCATGACTTGAAGTCCGCCTAACCTACGAAACCCTGCCGCCCCAACCTTCAAGTACGAATGGGACACCGCCAAGACACCCCTCGAAGCCCGTCAGGCACCGCTCTTGCCACTTGCCACCTGGTCGAAAAATCGTGTCTAAACAACCGGATCCGGTACACCACCATGGCGAAACGTACGCAGGAAACGCAAAGCAGTCAAGCAGCCGCAACGGCAATCAAGGGGCCGTGCGGTCTGGATGAGTTGATCCGGCAAGGCGCACGGCAAGTTATTCATCAGGCCATCGAGGCGGAATTGGCGGGGTCGCTCGAACAGTATTCGAACGTGAAGGGCTGGACGGCCGGCGCGCGATCGTGCGCAATGGTTATCTGCCTGAGCGCGAAATCGTCACGGCCATCAGTTCGGTGCCGGTCCAGGCGACGAAGGTGCGCGACCGTTCGGGCTCCGGGGCGAAGTTCAATTCGAACATGGTACCGCCGTATGTGCGCAAGTCGCCGCGGGTGTCGGCAGCGCTGCCGTGGCTCTACCTGCGAGGCGTTTCGACGGGCGACATGAGCAAAGCATTCAGCGTACTGCTGGGCGAACAGGCCAAAGGGCTCTCGCCGAACGTCGTGGCGCGGCTAAAGGCGCAGTGGGTGCAAGAATTTGAGCAGTGGAACACGCGTGACCTGTCGGGTTCACGCTGGGTCTACTGGTGGGCTGACGGCATTCATACCGGCGCGCGCAGTGAGGATTCCGACGGTCAGTGCCTGCTTGTCGTCATTGGCCTGAAACCGGATGGGACGAAGGAGCGCGTGGCGATTGCCGACGGGTACCGCGAATCGAAGGATGCGTGGCTGGGAACTGTTGCTGGACCCGAAGGCCCTTGCGCTGCAAGCGGGGGCCATTGCTGGCCAGCGGCGACGGCGCGGTGGGCCGCCCTCAAGGAAGTCTTTCCGCAAACACGGCATCAGCGTTGCCGGTTTCACAAGATCGGAAATGTACTGAACGCCTTTCCCAAATCGCAGCGCGCTCTGGCGAAGGCAGCGCGCTCAGCAATCTGGCACGCCGCAAGGCGTGCCGAGGCCCTTGTCGCTTTCGATCAGTTGGTTGCGACGTATTCGGCCAAATATCTGAAAGCTGTCGAGAAGCTCACGAAGGAACGTGATGAACTGCTGGCGTTCTACGACTTTCCTGTAGAACGCTGGCAGCGCGTCAGAACAACCAACCCGATCGAGTCGACGTTCGTAACGGTGCGTCATCGCACTACGCGCACTCGCAACTGCCTGTCGCGCGGGACGTTCCTCGGCATGGCGTTCAAGCTCATCGAGTCCGCCGAGAAATCGTGGTGCCGCATCCGCGGCTTCGACACGCTCGAACAGCTTCTGAAGGGCATTCCCTTCAAGGACGGAACCCCGGTGATCGATAGCACACCGGCTCAGCAACCGCTGACCGCCTGATCATGCCGCTGATCGCTCGTACACCAGATTTGACAATAGCTCCCGCATCCGGTACGTGTGGCCTTTGCGAATCAAGATCTCGTCGATGCTGATCACCTGCGGGGCCTGTGTACCGAACCGTTCCAATTGTGCTCGCATGATTGCTTGTCGAGATCCTTGACCGTATGCCAGTCCAGGTGCAGCTGGTCGGCTATATTCTTGACCGTGCTTTCCCGACAGCGGCGGCCAACGTACCACGCGAACCGCTTCGTGTCGTGCGGGTTGCCGGCAAGGAAGCTCAGCCGCTCGCGCTTCACCCCGTTGTCGCGCTGACATCGAACGTCTCGCACCTCGAACTCCAGGTAGATGCGCAAGTCGCCGCTCGACAGATCGCGTGCACGAGGTTGCTTGCAATCGTAGCCAGGACATATTCGGTTGCCTCCAGTGCAGGCTGTGTTTTTGAGCGCCGAACCAGCGCGATGACGGGTGCGACTCGATCGCCGAACACGCCGTGGATCTCTTCGAGAGGAAGGAATCTTTCGAAGCGGTACGCGTCGGACAGACGCTTTCGTTTGCGTGAAGTAGCTATCGCGGAAATCATGCCAGCTTTTTCGCAACATCCGAATCTCGCAAACCCGCTCCCACATTCGCTAGCAGGAATTTTCATGACGAAATTTACCCACACGCTTCTGCGAAGCCCCATTTTTTTATGCCCGTTTTTGTTTATTGAGTCGTTTTTATGAGCACCATTCCGTTGACCAAGCGTGGTGCAGAACAACTGCGCAGTGAGTTGCAGCGCCTGAAATCGGTCGAGCGTCCGGCCGTGATCAATGCGATCGTCGAAGCGCGTGCGCAGGGCGATCTGTCCGAAAACGCCGAATACGACGCCGCCAAAGAAAAGCAGGGTTTCATCGAGGGCCGGGTCGCCGAAATTGAGTCGAAGCTGTCGGCCGCCCAGGTGATCGACCCGTCCGTGATCGATGCGGAAGGCCGCGTGGTGTTCGCCGCCACCGTCGAGCTCGAAGATCTCGAGTCTGGCGACACGGTGAAATACCAGATTGTCGGCGACGACGAAGCGGATATCGCTCACGGCCTGATCTCGGTCAGCTCGCCGATCGCGCGTGCCCTAATCGGTAAATCCGAGGGCGACGTGGCCGCCGTACAGGCCCCCAGCGGCGTGCGCGAGTACGAGATCATTTCGGTCAGCTACGTATGAGGCTGGGAGCGATCCGATGCGCCATGCGCCCCGGTTGTTCCGTCTTTTCTCACCACGTTCTGGGTCGGCAGCCTGCTGACCATCGGTTATGCGGTTGCGCCGATACTGTTCGTCGTGCTCGATCGCGCCAGCGCGGACGGCGTGGCTGCGCGCCTGTTCCGAATTGAGGGACGGATCGGGGTGGTCTGCGCTGTGCTGATGCTGATCGCCAACGCGCGCGTGCGCGCCGCCGGCGACACCGCCACCGCCGCTCGCGCCTGCTGGTCGCCGCGATGCTGTTGTGCGTGCTGATCGGCTATTTCGCGCGCGAACCCTTCATGGACGCGAGACGCAGTAAGAGGCCAGTTCAAAAACCAATGAGGGGCTGTTTAGTTTACTTTCTCGGCAAGCTGTTAACCTTGGATGTCTGAACAACGGAACCCAAGGGATGGAAGCGCCAATCATTAATGACGACTGGTGGACACTGATCGAACCGTTACTGCCGCCGCCCAAGCCCCCGCGCAAAGAGCATCCTGGTCGCCCACGCGTATCGGATCGGGCCGCGTTGAATGGCATCCTGTTCGTGTTGACAACCGGTCTGCGATGGAACCATCTGCCAACCGTATTGGGCTTTGGCTCTGGCCCGACCTGCTGGCGACGACTGAACGACTGGCGCAAAGCAGGAGTATGGAATCGACTGCACGAACTGCTGCTCGACACGTTGCGCGAGGCCGGGCAGATCGATCTTTCATACGCTGCCGTCGATTCCTCGTCGGTACGAACTGTTGGGACGGGCGAAAAACTGGCCCGAACCCCACGGATCGCGCGCGACCCGGTTCCAAGCACCCCATCCTCGTAGAGGCCAATGGCGTTCCCATCAGCGCCATCCTGACCGGCGCGAACCGCAACGACGTCACC
>JAYFRX010000293.1:0-3890 GCA_040946945.1 Burkholderia sp.
CCTTCAGAGACCCAAGGTCATCTATGCCGATCGTGGTTACGATTCCGATCCGCATCGTCAACGATTGCGCGAACGCGGCATCAAACCGGTGATCGCAAGGCGCCGCACTGAACATGGCAGTGGTCTGCGCAAATTCCGTTGGTTCGTTGAACGGACTCACTCGTGGCTCCACAACTTCCGTCGTCTTCGCATACGGTTCGATCGTCGAGCTGACATTCACGAAGCATCCTTCAAATTCGGCTGCGCCCTCGTCTGCTGGAACATTTTCAGGCGTACCGAGCAGTCTTTTTGAACTGGCCTCTTAGAAGCTTGGCAAGCCCGCTCGCAAACCGAAGACCCGATCGTTAGCCGAGCGGCCGTCGGCGGCCCAAGGGGGCACGGATAGGCTTGGGTCGATCCACACCGCCACGTCTCCTCGAGCAATGAGGCCCGCGTTGTACTGTGCCCAGTTCTTGACACGATATTTGGCTTTGAAACTCGATGGCTTGCTGATCGTTTCACTGCGCATTTTCTCCGCGAAAATTGAGAATCTACGCTGGAAATCGAACTGATAACAGAGCCACGCGCGGATCTGTTGCGCGTAAACGTCAGCACGTCGCGGCCGGGCTTATGCAACAACGCCGGGGACTGGCCCAACCGGGCCGCTTACTCTGATTCCGAAAATGAGCGATGCGAAGAATTTTGAGGCGATTGGCCGCTATCACGACGCGATGGTTGAGAAATTCCAGGAGTTGCGTTCAGCTTGAGTTGGTCATCGCCGAGGTCAACACTTATGCGAAGGCTGCGGGACAGTTGCCGATTCGCCGCATCTAAGCCTCACCGGTAGGGACAATTCGCGCGCGAAGAGAGCAGAATCCGCAGTGCCAATTCCGACGCTACACAGTGTCAAAACGTTCGCGACGTTACAGCCACCGCGCGCACGGTGCTGTCACCGTCACGCGAAGCGCATTCTCGCGCGTGCGGCAGGCGGCAAGCTTCCTCGTCGCCTTCTCTCCCTCGCTATCAGCCTCCCGGCTTCGCCGGTGCCGGCCCCAGATGCGTCCAGAGGAAGCCGAAATCGGCCGCATCCGATTCGGCGCGCTCCAGATCGTCGGCGCTGCCGTGGCCACCGTCGGTGTTCTCCCAGTACCATACCTGTTCGTGACCGAGCGACTGCATGCGTGCGGCCATCTTGCGCGCATGGGCGGGATGCACGCGATCGTCGCGCGTCGAGGTGCTCAGCAACAGCGGCGGATACATGCGGTCCGCGCGCACGCGGTGATACGGCGAATAGGCGGCCAGCGCGGCACCTTGCAGCGCGTCGTCGGGGGCGCCGTATTCGTCGAGCCAGGCCGCGCCCGCGTGCAGTTTCGGATAGCGCTGCATGTCGAGCAGCGGCACCTGGCATAGCACCGCGCCGTACAGCTCGGGCCGCTGCACCATGCAGGCCGCCACCAGCAGGCCGCCGTTGCTGCCGCCCTCGACGCCGAGCTGCGCGGCCGTGGTCACGCCGCTGTCGATCAGGTGCTCGGCCACTGCGATGAAATCGTCGAAGGAGCGCTGGCGCTGTTCGCGCTGCGCATCGGTATGCCAGCGCGAGCCGAATTCGCCGCCGCCGCGAATGTGCGCGAAGGCGGCCACGCCGCCACGATCCAGCCAGGCGATGCCGAGCGCGTCGCTGTAGGCCGGCAGGTTCGAGATCGCGAAACCGCCGTAGCCCGACAGCAGGCAGGGGCGCGCAATGCGCCGCGTCGCTCCTTGCGCGTCGGTCTTGCCGTCGAGCGCATCGCGCGGCCCGAGCAGCGTATACGGCACCTTGGTGCCGTCGCGCGAGTGAGCCACCGCGCGACGCACCACCAGCCCGCTGGCCTTGAACTGCACGGGCGGCCGGTCGAGCAGCACGCGGCGCGCGGCGGCATCCTCGGCCTGGTCGGCGAGATCGGCGAGCCAGCATTCGGGTGGATCGAGAAAAGTATCGACATCGACGAAGACCTCGTCGGTCAGCGTCGGCTCTACTGGCTCGAGATCAATCTCGGCCTCGCCGGTCCAGGCGAACGGCCGCGAGTGCCAGCTCCAGCTGCCGTCCTCGTGCTGTTGCGGCTGCCAGAGCAAAGTGCGATTGCGCACGTCGTCGAGCCAGCTCGCGATCAGCGTGTGGCGGGTGTGGGTCCAGCTGCAGGCCGAGGTCGACGGCCCAGGCGAGAACAGCGTGGTGAAGCCGCGCGAGCCGGCCAGAAAGGCACCTTCACGAATCGCCAGAAGCGAACCGCCGGTATGCAATACACCCTCGCAATCCCAGTCGAGACGCGGCTCCAGCACCAGCCAGCCGTGCCAGAAGCCCACCACCACATGCGCGGGCACCTCGTAGCGCCGCCACTCGCCCGCCTCGTCGAGCCGGTAGGTATGCAGATCGAAGAAATCGACGCTGCGCCAGGCGGTGTGCCGCTGCTCGATCGGATCGAAGGCCGCGCCGGCGCTGATGTCGTCGGGCTTGCCGCTGAACACCACGGGCACCTCGTCTAGCGCCGTGCCGCGCGTCCAGCGCCGCACCTCGTAGGGGTAACCGGCCTCGGTGGTCGAAGTCTCGTCGCGCGCCCAGCTCACGTAGACGGTATCGCGATCGATCCAGTCGACGGTGTGATTGCCGGATTCGTCGATCCGGAAACCGTCCTCGACGAAGCAGCGCCGCTCCAGGTCGAACTCGCGCACCACCACCGCGTCGGCACCGCCCGGCGACAGCGACAGCAGCGCACGGTCGCCGTCTGGATAGAGGATCGCATCGTGCTCGAACACCCAGGATTCGTGCTCGTGCGCGCCAAGCGCGTCGACATCGAGCAGCACCTGCCAATCGGGCTTGCCGGCGCGCCAGTCGTCCCAGCGCGCACGGCGCCACAGGCCCTTGGGATGGCGATCGTCGTGCCAGAGGTCGTAGGCCCACTCGCGCCAACGCGCCGGGATCACAGGCCGCTCGCGCGGCAGGTAGGCCTTGGCCAAGCGCGCGGCGAGCGCGTTGAAACCTTCGTCGTGGCGCAGCGCAGCGTGGGTGCGCGCTTTCTGCTCGTCGACCCAGGCGCGGGCGCGCCGGCTGTCGAGCGATTCGAGAAACTTGAAGGGATCCGGCCCATCGGGCCAGTGGAACGAATCAGGCATCGTGGTTCAGCTGGAGGGTAAACCGTAATTATGTCCGATCGCGCGGCGCGCGATGAAAAGCGCGGTAAACCGCGAGGAACGACGCAAGGCGACGCATCGAGCCCGTCCGGCATCACGGCTCCAGGTGCAATTCCTGGAGCTTGCGCGTGATCGTATTGTGGCCGATGCCGAGCCGCTCGGCCGCCTCGACCTTGCGGCTGCGCGTGAAGTCGAGCGCCTCGCGGATCACAGTCGCCTCGAAGCGGCGCGCGAGCTCATCCATCACATCAGCCGGGTTCTCGCGCAGCAACCGCGCGACCTCGGTGCGCAGGTGCTGTTCCCAGACCAGATAGCTGGACACGGGCGCCGCCACCGCGCCGCTCGCAATCGGTGCCCCAGGCAGCATGCCGCCCATCGCGCCGTTCGTGTCGGCTGGCAGCGCATCGCTGCTGACGGCCGCCGCGGCCGGCGTCACGCCCTCGCCGGGCCGTGGCCTGCGCCGGGGGCCCAGCTCGGGCGGCAGGTCCTTGATCTCGACCGTCTGCGCCGGCACCATTACGGTCAGCCAGTTCGCGCGGTTCTCCAGCTGCCGAACGTTGCCGGGGAGCGGCAGCGAGGTCAGGTAGGCGAGCGCCTCGTCCGACACGCGCTTTGGCTCGACGCATAGGAATTTCAAAACGCCAGAGGAGGCGGGCGATCTGCGCAGAAGTTCGCTGGACGGGTAGTGGTGCCGTCGGTGGGCAAGGTTTCCGGCAACGTCACGCGATTTCCGCTGCGAACCC
>JAYFRX010000294.1:0-3887 GCA_040946945.1 Burkholderia sp.
CTTGCCGAGAAAGTAAACAGCCCCTCATTGGTTTTTGATCTGGCCTCTTAACGACTTCGGCGTTCTCGCTCGAACCGCTCACCAGCCCCATCAAATGCTTCTGGGCGTCGCTCTCGACGCCAATCGCGGTGAGGATGTGGCACCCATCGACGATGATACCGTCCAGGTAGATGGCTAGGATGTCGTGATCCTCGAAGCGACGCTCCATCAGCCCGTCAAGCTTCTTCTTGCTCGCCTTCACGAACTCGCGCGAGACGCTGCTCTTCGAGATGCCGACGGTGTGGGCCATTTCAGGCAACGCCTCGTCATACTTTCGGGTCGACACGCTGCTGACCATGATGTCGTACATGCGCTGCGTGAGCCATTCGTCGTCGCGCAGCTGCGTGTAGGCGGGAATCGGCACTTCCTTGCACGCCCCGCGTGCTTGTCGCTGACCACCTCGCGAGCAGACACCATCAGCAATCCTGATTAGTTACTTGACTCCGAAGCAGGCATGAAATCAGGTATCGTTCGCCAGATGCTTACGGAGCGTGCGCCATGCCCATGAACAGAATCCAGTTTCAGGCCGGTCTGTCGATGAAAGAATTTCAGGAGCAGTACGGCAACGAAGCGCAATGCGAGGCCGCGCTGGTCGAGTCTCGCTGGCCCGATCGCTGGGTGTGCCCTCGATGCAAGGGCACGCGCTACGCCAGCGCCTACAACGGCCGGCGACTGTGGGAATGCCTGAGCCAGTCCTGCCGGTACCAATGCTCGTCGATCGTCGGAACGATGTTCGAGAAGACGAAATTGCCGCTGACGACCTGGTTTCTGGCGATCTACCTGGTGACGCAGAGCAAGAACGCCATCAGCGGACTGGAGATCAAACGCCAGCTGGGCGTGAGCTACAAGACGGTCTGGCTCATCAAGCACAAGTTGCTGGAGACCATGTGGCTGCGCGAAGAGCGACGCCGGCTCGACGAACGGGTTGAGGTCAACGACGCGTATCTGGGCGGGGAACGCTCCGGCGGTAAGGCTGCGGGCGTGGCGCGCCCGGCAAGACGCCGTTTGTAGCGGCCGTGCAGACCTCTGACGATGGCCGTCCTCTGTTCATGCGGCTCTCTCGCCCGTGCCGGGATTTACCAAAGCGGCCCTTGAGGTCTGGGCGGCCAGCAGCCTGATGCCCACCGCGTGCGTCGTTTCCGATGGCCTGTGGTGTTTCGACGGCGTGACGCAAAAGGCTGCCAGTCATGAGCGCCATGTCACGGGCGGTGGCCGTCAGGCCGCGCAGCGCCCCGAGTTTCGCTGGGTCAACACGATGCTCGGCAACCTGAAAACGGCCCTCAAGGGCACGTACCACGCTATCGATCACGCCCAATATGCCCATCGCTATCTCGCTGAATTCGCCTACCGTTTCAACCGCCGTTTCGATTTGTCCGCGATGGCGCCGCGCCTGCTTCGGGCCGTCGTTACGACAAAACCTCATCCGCGCCGTGTGTTGATGGTCTCGGAGTAAAGTAACTAATCAGAAAAATTTTTTTTCGGATCAGGCAGCAAGTGTCAAGATCGGTGCCTGACGGGCTCCGAGGGGGGGGGACTTGAAGCCCAGTTTTTCGAGACGCTATTCGCGATTGTATCGATCCTTGAACGCGACGGCGGCAGCACGAACTTCTTCAACGTGGTTGAACAAACGCCCGTGGATAGCCATGCTCCTCCATGGTCCGATTGAAACGCTCGGCGACGCCGTGGGTCTGCGGCTCAGCGACGAAGGCGTAGCTCGGCGTAATCCCCCAGAACTTGAGCTGGGCGCGGAAATCGTCCGACCTGTACTGCGAGCCGTGATCCATTTGCAGGGACAGTCCACGGCCGGCATCAGCTTCGACCGATCCGAACTGCTCGTGCCCCCTTGGCTGATTGGCTCCAGTGCGGCAAAGCGGTTGCCCACCTTGGTGACGTGGATACCAACACACGCCGCGTTGCAATGATCAACCACAGCGAAGATCCAGACTAGGCCCTCATCGACGGTTTGAACCTTGGCGCCATCGGCGCCCCACATCTCGTTAGGTCGATCAGTCGCAATTCAACCGTTATGCGCGTTGGGCGGTTTCTGCGGTTGCCGGTGGGACGAAAGCAAGCCGTGCTCGCGCATCAGCGGTGAGACACGAGCTCGGGACACGCGGATGTCGTCCTGGATGCGCAGACGCGCCCATACCTGGCGCGCCCCTTCACCGACGAACGGCGTACGAGCCAGATCGGCACGGATCGCCTCGAGCAGCTGGCGGTACAACGCCTTGGGCTTCGGACCGCGTCGCATGGGGGCAAAGCTGGGCGACGTTGCTCAGCGCCCTGGCACGCTCGGCATAGATCGTCGCGCGCGGGAAATAGAGCGCCTGACACACCCGCTGCAATCCGAAGGGTTTGCCTATCGTGGAGATCCCCTGGCTCATGTCGACGATCTCCGTACGATCAAAGAGCGGCGTTTCTTCCGCTCGCGCTCCATGGGCAGCATTTCGACCTCCATGGTCAGTTTCCCCACACGAGGCAGGGCGTCCTTGAGCTTGACTTCCAGCGGATCGGTCTGGCGTGACTTTAGTCCGGCTTCAATACCAGCCAGGGCAAGCTCACGCCACTGCTCGAGTTCGGCAATCGGTTACGCCGACCTCGCGAGAAACGGCGTCAACGGATTCGCCGCGCCACAAACGCAAGACGACAGCACGTTTGCGCCCGATAGACCACCGTTTGAATTCGGCGGCGCAGGCGGCGTCTACGGCCGCGCTACGCGCGCTCTTCGTCGCCGCCAGCGCAACTTCCTGCACGTCTACCTTCTTCAACATCTCAGACTCCAGTTTGGATGCGTTTTACCCCAAATCTGTGTCTAGAAAAACCGGGGCCGCCGTATACATTGCGACGGATGCTGAGTTCGCACGTTTGAAAGGCGGTGTCGCAAAAATAGTTGAAGGTTGAAGGCGGCGGTTCCCGCAGGAATCCGAGAGAATCGGGTTTCCAAGACCAAGCTCCAGAACAGGAGAACCGCCGAGATGAAGCCTACCAAGAAACCAGGGCGTCGTGCCAAGTTGCCGCTGACGGTCGTCGGCAAACAGGAGCACGAGGCCCTGCGCGTCAGCTTTGCCGAGCACGAATAGTTGTGGCTTCCGATGCGCGATCTGATCCAGAACACGCGCATCAGTGTTGACGCCCTGATGTACGACGCTGGCCGCGCGCTCGTCGAACAATTGCTGATGGTGTCTGCTCGCGAGGTGGCCGGCGACAAGCACGCGGGGCGTGCCGCCGGCGACGTGCGCTGGCATGGCTCGCAGCCAGGCCGAATCGTGATGGACGAACGCAAGCTGCAGGTTCAGCGGCCCCGGCTGCGGGACAAGCGCGGCAAGGAAGTGCCGATTCCCGCCTACACGCAGCTGCGCGACGACGAACGGCTCACGCAGCGCATGCACGACATCATGGTCAGCAGCGTGTCGCCCCGAAAGTATGACGAGGTGTTGCCTGAAATGGCCCACACTGTCGGCATCTCGAAGAGCAGCGTCTCGCGCGAGTTCGTGAAGGCGAGCAAGAAGAAGCTTGACGGGCCGATGGAGCGTCGCTTCGAGGATCACGAGATCCTAGCCATCTACCTGGACGGTATCATCGTCGATGGGTGCCGCATCCTCACCGCGATTGGCGTCGAGAGCGACGCCCAGAAGCGTTTGATGGGGCTGGTGAGCGGTTCGAGCGAGAACGCCGAAGTCGTTAAGAGGCCGGTTCAAAAACCAATGAAGGGCTGTTTACTTGCGGATTCCACGCGCACTTGGACGCCCATTCCACGAGCACTTGGACAGTGATTTGTCACTGATCCACCCAGTGCTCAGGCAGGCGGCGACGCAGGATTATTCACTACCATCGACCTCTTTTTTCGA
>JAYFRX010000295.1:0-3882 GCA_040946945.1 Burkholderia sp.
AATATCGTTCCGACGATCGACGAGCATTAGTACCGGCAGGACTGGCTCAGGCATTTCCACAGTCGCTGGCCGTTGTAGGCGCTGGCGTAGCGCGTGCCCTTGCATCGAGGGCACACCCAGCCATCGGCCCAGCGAGACCCGACCAGCGCGGCCTCGCATTGCGCTTCGTTGCCGTACTGCTCCTGAAATTCTTTCATCGACAGACCGGCCTGAAACTGGAGTCTGTTGATGGGCATGGCGCACGCTCCGTAAGCATCTGGCGAACGATACTTCGTTTCATGCCTGCTTCGGAGTCAAGTACCTAATCAGGACTATTTTTGGGACACCGCCAGACCGACTATCCGGACGCGGCGGCCTCGCTGCTTGAGAGGCTTGAGGAAACGTTCACGGTCAACCGCCTGGACCTGACGCCGCGGCTGATCTGCAGCCTGGCGACGACGAACCGGATCGAGAATCCGAACGGCGCGGTGCGCCGCATCAGCGGCCGGGTCGACCGCTATCGCGATGTCGACATGGCGATGCGATGGGCGGCCATCAGGCTTCCTAGAAGCTGAGAAGCGATTCCGTAAGCTCGGCGGTGCCGATGAGCTCTGGATGCTCGCCGTTGCCTTGCATCGTCCGACCGATAAACGCGTTGACCATGACTTGAAGTCCGCCTAAGCTGCGAAACCCTGCCGCCGCAACTTTCAACTACGAATGGGACACCGCCACTCTGCATAATCGTGAACATCTGCCACGAAGCGCGGGCCTTCTTTGCTGTCGCGCGTTCTTGATCTGCGAGCAAACGCAAGCTCGGAATTACTTTTCTTTTATTCATAATGCCTGAAGAACGGAACCTGGAAGGTAAGACCCTGCTGTTGGTTGATGGTTCGAGCTATCTCTATCGGGCTTACCATGCGATGCCTGATTTGCGCGGGCCGGGCGGGGAACCGACTGGCCCGCTGTACGGGATCGTTAACATGCTGCGCCGCATGCGCAAGAAAGTCACAGCAGAGTATAGCGCGTGCGTGTTCGATGCAAAGGGCAAAACTTTTCGCGACGATCTGTTTCCCGACTACAAGGCGAACCGCCCCTCGATGCCTACCGATCTCGCCCTGCAGATCGGACCGATCCATCAGGCGGTGCGCGCGCTCGGCTGGCCGCTGCTGATGATCGAGGGCATCGAGGCCGACGATGTGATCGGCACGCTCGCGCATGCCGCCGAGGCGCGCGGCATGAAGATCGTGATCTCGACCGGCGACAAGGACCTCGCCCAGATCGTGACGAGCCAGGTCACACTGGTCAACACCATGACCAACGAGCTGCTCGATCGCGACGGCGTGGTCGCGAAGTTCGGCGTGCCGCCCGAGCGCATCGTCGACTATCTCTCGCTGATCGGCGACACCGTCGACAACGTGCCCGGCGTCGAGAAATGCGGGCCGAAGACCGCCGTCAAGTGGCTAACGCAATACGAGACGCTCGACGGCATCGTCGAGCACGCAGCCGAGATCAAGGGGGTGGTCGGCGACAACCTGCGCCGCGCGCTCGACTTCCTGCCGCTCGCACGCAAGCTGGTGACGGTCGAGACGGCCTGCGAGCTGAAGCCGCAGGTGGAATCAATCGAAGCCTCGCTGGCGACGCTCGGCGAATCGCGCGAGGCGCTGCTGCCGATCTTCGAGAACTACGGTTTCAAAACCTGGCGGCGCGAGCTTGAGATGGCACCGGCCGACGCGGGCGGCGACGAGCCCGCCAGCGGCGGTGCCGATCCAGTGCCGGTGGCCGCCGCGATCGAACGCAACTACGAGACCGTGCAGACCTGGCAGCAATTCGACGCCTGGCTCGCGAAGATCGAGGCGGCCGAGCTGACTTCCTTCGACACCGAAACCACCTCGCTCGACCCGATGGTCGCGCAGATCGTCGGTATCTCGCTGTCGACCGAGCCGGGCAGCGCGGCTTATATCCCGGTCGCGCATCGCGGCCCCGACGCGCCTGAGCAGCTGCCGCGGGACGAGGTGCTCGCCAGACTTAAGCCCTGGCTGGAGAGCGTCGAGCGCAGGAAGGTCGGCCAGCACCTCAAGTACGACGCGCAGGTGTTCGCCAACTACGACATTGCTCTGAACGGCATCGAGCACGACACGCTGCTCGAATCCTACGTGCTTGAATCGCATCGCACGCACGACGTGGACAGCCTCGCGCTGCGCTATCTGGGCGTGAAGACCATCAAGTACGAGGCAGTGGCGGGCAAGGGTGCGCAGCAGATCGGCTTCGACGAGGTACCGCTCGAGACCGCCGCGGCCTATGCCGCCGAGGATGCCGACATCACGCTGCAGCTGCATCTGGCGATGTATCCGCAGGTGGCGCGCGAGCCGGGCCTCAAGCGCGTCTATGCCGAGATCGAGATGCCGGTGTCGCTGGTGCTGCGCAAGATGGAGCGCACCGGCGTGCTGATCGACAGCGCGCGTCTCGACAAGCAGAGCCACGAGATCGCGGTGCGTCTGGTCGAGCTCGAGCGCGAGGCCTACGAGCTGGCCGGCGGCGAGTTCAATCTCGGCTCGCCCAAGCAGATCGGCCAGATCTTCTTCAAGAAGCTGCAGCTGCCGGTGGTGAAGAAGACGCCGAGCGGCATGCCCTCGACCGACGAGGAAGTGCTGCAGAAGCTCGCGGAGGATTACCCGCTGCCCAAGCTGCTGCTCGAGCACCGCGGCCTGTCGAAGCTGAAGTCGACCTACACCGACAAGCTGCCGCATATGATCAATGTGCAGACGGGCCGGGTCCACACCAACTACGCGCAGGCCGTGGCCGTCACGGGGCGCCTGGCCTCGAACGATCCGAACCTGCAAAACATCCCCGTGCGTACCGCCGAGGGCCGGCGCATTCGCGAGGCCTTCATCTCCTTGCCGGGCTGCCGAATCGTGTCGGCCGACTATTCTCAGATCGAGCTGCGCATCATGGCGCATATCTCGGAAGACGAATCGCTGCTGCGCGCCTTCTCTCAGGGCGAGGACATTCACCGCGCGACCGCGGCGGAAGTGTTCGGCGTGACGCCGCTGGAAGTCAGCAACGACCAGCGACGCATTGCCAAGGTGATTAACTTCGGCCTGATCTACGGCATGAGCGCTTTCGGGCTGACCTCGAATCTCGGCATCACGCGCGATGCGGCCAAGCTCTATATCGACCGCTACTTCACCCGCTACCCAGGTGTGGCCAACTACATGGAGACCACGCGCGCCGTGGCCAAGGACAAGGGCTACGTCGAGACCTTGTTCGGGCGTCGCCTGTGGCTGCCCGAGATCAATGGCGGCAACGGCCCGCGCCGCCAGGCGGCCGAACGCGCAGCCATTAACGCGCGGATGCAGGGCACCGCGGCCGACCTGATCAAGTTGTCGATGATCGCCGTGGACGGCTGGCTCGAGCGTGACCAGCTGCGTTCGCGCATGATCATGCAGGTGCACGATGAACTGGTGCTCGAGGTGCCCGAGGGCGAACTCGCCCTGGTTCGCGAGAAGCTGCCCGAGATGATGAGCGGGGTCGCCAAGCTGAAGGTGCCGCTGGTCGCCGAGGTTGGTGCCGGCGACAACTGGGAGGAGGCGCACTGAGCACTGCCGGAATCGGGGCGAGGCGGCTGCGCAGCCGCCTCGCCCCGGCCGGCAATGACGCCTTGCGCGTCGTTCCGGCGTGATCAAGCACGAGCCGACATGCCGGCGCGATCGACAAAAGGGTACCTGATTAGTTACTTGACTCCGAAGCAGGCATGAAATCAGGTATCGTTCGCCAGATGTGAGCTTGCCCGCAAAAAATGGATCCCTTGCTGAGTGTGTAAAACTCACGCAAGGAGGAAGGGAAGATGGGTAATCCGAGAGCTCGATATACGCAGGAATTCATGCTGGAAGCCGTGCGCATGGT
>JAYFRX010000296.1:0-3880 GCA_040946945.1 Burkholderia sp.
TGATCCGCAGCCTGGCGACGACGAACCTGATCGAGAATCCGAACGGCGCGGTGCGCCGCGTCAGCGGCCGGGTCGACCGCTATCGCGATGTCGACATGGCGATGCGATGGGCGGCCGCTGGCTTCCTAGAAGCTGAGAAGCAATTCCGTAAGCTCGGCGGTGCCGACGGACCTCTGGATGCTCGCCGTTGCCTTGCATCGTCCGACCGATAAACGCGTTGACCATGACTTGCAGTCCGCCTAACCTACGAAACCCTGCCACCCGAACCTTCAACTACGAATGGGACGCCGCCTCGCCTGATCGCAAAATCGTGTCTAAACAACCGGATCCGGTACAACATTAAATATTTTCCATGATCGAAGGCATCTCTCGTTTCGCCAAAAGTCGAGAGTAACCCCCAGCACGCCGATGTTTACAACCACTCACTTCCGCACGCTCACCCTTGCCACACCGACCTCTTCATGCGGAAGCCCTGGGCATCGCGGACGGACTTGTCTCAATGCGGCTCGTTCTCGGCCGGCAACCGCCGCCACTTGGACAGGATCGCCGCGATCTGGCGCGCGTACTTGTCCCGCAGCGGCGGTGTTTCGGAGTGGTAAGCGCCGATCGCCGCCCAGGTATTGCCGTGCTTGTTCATCTTTTGGCGCAGGTTCCAGGCGGCGATATAGACGTTCTTGCACGGCTGCATCAGGGTGTCCTTGGTGATGCCGTACTGAGCTAGCCGCGACAGGTGGATCGAGTTAATCTGCATGATCCCGTAGTCGGTCGAACCGTTCGCATTGCGGTTAATCGCATCGGGTATGTTGTGGGATTCCTGCCACGCAATGGCGCGCAGGATTAGGGGATTGACCTTCTGGTATTTAGCCGCCTTGTCATAGCAGTCGGCCCGCGCGGGGGCGCTGAAACCCGCGGCGGCAAGCGACACGACGATAAGAAAATACCTAATTTGCATGGTGTTGTTGCATGAATTGAGCGTAGGGACGAAGTGCCCCCCATGTTTTCTGCGGCAGCTCCGGTTTTTCTAGCAGGCCGTTGAAATACCTGATGTAGCGGTCATCAGCAACGAAGGCATAAACGTTGAACTTACCTGATTAGTTACTTGACTCCGATGGGCTGCTGCTGGTTATGTGGACACTAAGTTAAGCTTTTCTAGCTTGCTCAAATTCAACGGGGCTGACGTACCCCAACGTCGAATGTCTGCGAGTCGGATTGTAGAAGCGTTTGATGTAGTCGAACACGTCTGAGCGAGCTTCTTCCCGCGTACGATAAACCTTGCGCGCAATGCGCTCGGTTTTCAGGCTACTGAAGAAGCTTTCCATTGCCGAGTTGTCCCAGACCTCGCCAGCCCGGCTCATGCTGCATGTAATGCCCTGTTCGGCCAGCAAGCCCTGAAAGTGCTCGCTGGTGTATTGGCTGCCCTGGTCTGAGTGATGTAGTAGCTCTTTCGGTTTGCCACGTCGCCAGACAGCTATCATCAGTGCATCGGCAACCCGTTGCGAAGTCATGCTGCTCTGCATCGACCAACCGACGATGCGCCGAGAATACAGGTCGAGAACGGCGGCAACATACAGCCAGCCTTCGACCGTCCAGATGTAGGTAAAGTCGGCCACCCATTTCTGGTTCGGACCATTCGCCTGGAACTCGCGGTCGAGCACGTTCCCGGCAATCGAGCCGCGTGCGCCAACATCCCTTGGTAAGCCACGACGTCGGGGCCGGGCTCGCAGGCCCTGAACCTGCATCAGCCGTTCGATTCGGGGGCGGGCCACAACGATAGCCAAGAGCCAGCACGTCGTGCCAGACACGGCGAGCGCCGTAGGTTCTGTCGCTGGCCATGAAGCTTTGCCGGACCCGCTCGCCAAGAATTTCGTCGTCTTGACTGCGTTGGCTGGGCGGCCTGGTCAGCCACGCGTAGAAGCCGCTACGCGAGACGCCGAGCGCATCGCACATCAGATTCACAGGCCAGATACCCCGGTGTTTCGCCATGAAGCCGAATTTCACATCGACCCCTTGGCGAAGAAGGCTGCGGCTTTTTTTAGTATGTCGCGCTCCATTCGGAGCTTCGCCACTTCTTTCTTCAACCGTTCAATCTCGGCCAGTTCCGGCTTCATCAATCCGTGGCCGGGGAACGCCTGCTGCGGGTCCACCGCCAGTTCGCGTACCCACTTGCGTAACACGTTCTCATGCACATCGAGGTCCCGAGCCGCCTGCGCAACCGACACGCCACGCTCCCTGACCAGCTTCACCGCCTCGATTTTGAATTCCCTGCTGAACTGCCTTCTGGTTCTCATTTACTACCTCCGGTTCTATTGTCCACCTTATCTCGGTGTCCATGAAGCCGGCAGCAGCCCACGAAGCAGCCATGAAACTAAGTATCGTTCGCCAGATGCTTACGGAGCGTGTGCCATGCCCATGAACAGAATCCAGTTTCAGGCCGGTCTGTCGATGAAAGAATTTCAGGAGCAGTACGGCAACGAAGCGCAATGCGAGACCGCGCTGGTCGGGTCTCGCTGTCCCGATGGCTGGGGTGTGCCCTCGATGCAAGGGCACGCGCTACGCCAGCGCCTACAACGGCCGGCGACTGTGGGAATGCCTGAGCCAGGCCTGCCGGTACCAATGCTCGTCGATCGTCGGAACGATATTCGAGAAAACGAAATTGCCGCTGACGACCTGGTTTCTGGCGATCTACCTGGTGACGCAGAGCAAGAACGCCATCAGCGGACTGGAGCTCAAACGCGAGCTGGGCGTGAGCTACAAGACGGTCTGGCTCATCAAGCACAAGTTGCTGGAGACCATGTGGCTGCGCGAAGAGCGACGCCGGCTCGACGAACGGGTCGAGGTCGACGACGCGTATCTGGGCGGGGAACGCTCCGGCGGTAATGGCGTAGCGCGCCCGCGGCAAGACGCCGTTTGTAGCGGCCGTGCAGACCTCTGACGATGGCTGCCCTCTGTTCATGCGGCTCTCGCCCGTGCCGGGCTTTACCAAAGCGGCCCTTGAGGTCTTGGGCGGCCAGCAGCCTGATGCCCACCGCGTGCGTCGTTTCCGATGGCCTGTGGTGTTTCGACGGCGTGACGCAAAAGGCTGCCAGTCATGAGCGCCATGTCACGGGCAGTGGCCATCAGGCCGCGCAGCGCCCCAAGTTCCGCTGGGTCAACACGATGCTCGGCAACCTGAAAACGGCCCTCAAGGGCACGTACCACGCTATCGATCACGCCAAATATGCCCATCGCTATCTCGCTGAATTCGCCTACCGTTTCAACCGCCGTTTCGATTTGCCCGCGATGGCGCCGCGCCTGCTTCGGGCCGCCGTTACGACAAAATCTCATCCGCGCTGTGTGTTGATCGTCTCGGAGTCAAGTAACTAATCAGAAATTCCGTTGGGTCGTTGAACGGACTCACTCGTGGCTCCAGAACTTCCGTCATCTGCGCATACGCTTCGATCGTCGAGCTGACATTCACGAAGCATTCTTCAAATTCGGCTGCGCCCTCGTCTGCTGGAACATCTTCAGGCGTACTAAGCAGTCTTTTTGAACTGGCCTCTAAGCTCGAAGCGCAGCTGGAAGACCTGACGGCCGGCCAAGGGGCGGCAGAGGCGCGAGGACCACGAGACAAAGCATCGAAGGGACCATCTAATCGAGGGCCCACGCAAGAACCACTGCCGCCGCACTTGCCGCGCGACGAGATCGAACTTCACACCTGATTCGGCTTGCCCCATATGCGCGACTGCAATGCAGTGGCTCGGCAAAGATTGGGCTGGCCCCCGCGAAAACCGGACACTGGGTAACGCTTAAACTTTGAGGTAGTCCTCCGCCTATGTTTAAGCCTACAACTAACAACATGGAACCCGTTGAGGTTCTGACCCAGCCGGAGCAGCGCCGACGC
>JAYFRX010000297.1:0-3870 GCA_040946945.1 Burkholderia sp.
GCTTCCTGGAAGCTGAGAAGCGATTCCGTAAGCTCGGCGGTGCCGACGACCTCTGGATGCTCGCCGTTGCCTTGCATCGTCCGACCGATAAACGCGTTGACCATGACTTGAAGTCCGCCTAACCTATAAAACCCTGTCGCCCCAACCTTCAACTACGAATGGGACACCGCCCGATCGGGCTGATGGTTCGAATGACTCAGACCTCGCACGGACAATGACTCCTTTCGACTCGAGCACGCCCAACAGTCGCTAGGCGACCGACCCACCGACCCCGCTTCCTCCTACCCGATTCCCTTCGCATACCCCGCCGCTTTTAGTCGCCGCGCAGCGGCTTACCTTGACCACCTTGACGGTGCGCAGTGCGCGACATTTTGTCGCGGGATCGGCGGCGCTGCGCTTGGCTGCCTCGCGAGCGCTGGGCACGCCGCGGCGGCCGCGAACCGGAGCCACCTCGGCTTCTTCGGGACGCCAGATCACCAGCAGCTTGCAGATATGCTGGATCGGCGCGGCATTCAGGTGGTCGCAGATGTCTTCGTAGATCGTGATGCGGGTATCGTGTTCGTCGCCGAACACGCGGATCCTGATCAGCTGGTGCGCGGCCAGGTGGACCTTGATCTCGGCCAGCACGGCGTTGGTCAGGCCTTCGGCACCGATTAGCACGACCGGCTTCAGAGCATGGGCTTGTGAACGCAGCGCGGAGCGCTCGACGGGGGAAAGCGAAAGGGCAGGCATCGGAACTCTGGAATTGAATAGGACGGCGCGTCCGCGAGCGCGCGAAAACCACGTAAAATCGCGGTGGTTACGCCTTCGAGGTGTCCGCCGCGCGAAATGGACGCATATTATTCGCCCCCAAAGCCGGTGCCGACGAAACCCATTGCGCGTTCGAGGGGCCCGGCAGGCCGCCCGAAGCTTCGTATCGCGGCGGCACTGTGGCATTTGTCAGACATTTTTCCCCTGCATGGCAAAGAACCGTTTCAATCACTCGTGGCTGCACGACCATATCAACGACCCGTACGTGAAGCTGGCGCAAAGGGAGGGTTATCGCGCGCGCGCGGCCTACAAGCTCAAGGAAATCGACGACCAGGACAAGCTGATCCGTCCCGGGCAGGTGATCGTCGACCTGGGCGCGGCCCCGGGAAGCTGGAGCCAGTACGCGCGCAACAAGCTGGCCCAGGGCAAGCGTCGCGACAGCCAGCGAGAGGGCGGGATCGACGGCATCATTATCGCGCTCGACATGCTGCCGATGGAGCCAATCGCCGACGTGCACTTCATCCAGGGCGACTTCCGCGAGGACGAGGTGCTGCGCCAGCTTGAGGACGTGCTGGAAGGCCACGTGGTGGTGGACCTTGTAATTTCCGACATGGCCCCCAACCTCTCCGGCGTGGCCCTGGCAGATGCGGCGCGGATCGAACATGTCTGCGATCTCGCGCTCGAATTTTCCCAGAACCATCTGAAACCGGATGGTTCCCTTTTAGTGAAGTGCTTTCACGGCAGCGGCTACAGCCAGATTGTCGAAAAGTTCAAGCACCAGTTCCGCACGGTCTCGCCGCGCAAGCCGAAAGCTTCGCGGGACAAATCGTCGGAGACATTTATTTTGAGTCGGCATCTGAAGCATCCGCGCTGACGGATGCGCGGCTGCCGCAGCCCGGCCAAAAGCCTTGCCGGTTATGGGGTTTGCCTATCGAAGCGTTTGGCGAACCTTATGGCGACGGGCTTCGGACTGGATTAGAATTCCATGGGAGTGCCACAGGGAAACTGCAGGCGCTCTTCTATGAGTGAAGGAGTGGTGCTTTGAACAAAAATATGTTCTCAAAAGCGGCAGTGTGGCTCGTGATCGCACTGGTGCTGTTTACAGTGTTCAAGCAGTTCGACAAGCCCCGCGTTCAGGAAGGTGTGTCGTATTCACAGTTCATGGACGACGCCAAGGCCGGCAAGATCAAGAACGTGATCGTGCAGGGGCGCAACCTCACAGTCACTCCTGCCGAAGGCCAGAAATACCAGATCGTGTCGCCCGGCGACATCTGGATGGTTGGCGATCTGATGAAGTACGGCGTCCAGGTGAGAGGCAAGGCCGACGACGAGCCCAACGCCCTCGTTTCCGTGCTTTACTACCTGGGGCCGACGCTGCTGATCATTGTGTTTTGGTTCTACATGATGAGACAGATGCAGGGCGGCGGCAAAGGCGGTGCCTTCTCGTTCGGCAAATCGCGTGCGCGGCTGATCGACGAGAACAACAACGCCGTGAACTTCACCGACGTCGCGGGTTGCGACGAAGCCAAGGAAGAAGTGTCCGAGTTGGTCGACTTCCTGCGTGATCCCCAGAAATTCCAGAAGCTGGGCGGGCGCATCCCGCGCGGCGTGCTGCTGATCGGCCCCCCGGGTACCGGCAAGACGCTGCTTGCGCGCGCTATCGCAGGCGAGGCCAAGGTGCCGTTCTTCAGCATCTCGGGTTCGGACTTCGTCGAAATGTTCGTTGGTGTCGGCGCGGCCCGTGTGCGCGACATGTTCGAACAGGCCAAGAAGCATGCGCCCTGTATCGTATTCATCGACGAAATCGACGCGGTCGGTCGCCATCGCGGTGCCGGCATGGGCGGCGGCAACGACGAGCGCGAGCAGACGCTGAACCAGATGCTGGTCGAGATGGACGGCTTCGAGGACAACTCGGGCGTGATCGTGATCGCCGCGACCAACCGTTCCGACGTGCTCGACAAGGCGCTGCTGCGCCCGGGCCGTTTCGACCGCCAGGTCTATGTTGGCTTGCCCGACATCCGCGGCCGCGAGCAGATCATGCGCGTGCACCTGCGCAAGGTGCCGATCTCCAACGACGTCGACACGGCCGTGCTGGCGCGCGGCGCGCCGGGCTTCTCGGGTGCCGACCTGGCCAACCTGGTCAACGAGGCGGCGCTGTTCGCCGCGCGTCGCGGCAAGCGCATCGTCGAAATGCAGGACTTCGAGGACGCCAAGGACAAGATCTTCATGGGTCCGGAGCGCAAGTCGGCCGTGATCCGCGAAGAGGCCAAGCGTGCCACGGCGTACCACGAAGCCGGCCACGCGGTGGTCGCCAAGCTGTTGCCGAAGGCCGATCCGGTCCACAAGGTCACTATCATCCCGCGCGGTCGCGCGCTGGGCGTGACCTGGCAGTTGCCGGAGCACGACAACGAGACCTACTCGAAGGACTACCTGCTCGACCGTCTCGCGATCCTGTTCAGTGGCCGCGTGGCCGAAGAGCTGTTCATGAACCTAATCAGCACCGGCGCCTCGGACGACTTTAACAAGGCGACGCAGACGGCCCGCGCGATGGTCACGCGCTTCGGCATGACCGATGCGCTCGGGCCGATGATCTATGCCGACGACGATAACGACGGCGGCCCGTTCGGCAAGGGCTTCACGCGCGCCATCTCGGAGGCCACGCAGCAGAAGGTCGACGCAGAAATCCGCCGCGTGATCGACGACCAGTACAGCCTGGCGCGTCGCCTGCTCGACGAGAATCGCGATAAGGTCGAGGCCATGACGGCCGCGCTGATAGAGTGGGAAACGATCGACGCCGACCAGATCAACGACATAATGGCGGGCCGCCCGCCGCGCTCGCCGAAGAGCAGCGGCAACGTGCCGCCGGCGAGCGATCCCTCGGGTGGTGCCGGTGACGAAATCAAGCCGGGCGACGCGACCGCGCCGGCATAATCCCCTCGCGGGATTCCAGTCGACGACGGGCTGGTGTGAATCACACCGGCCCGTTTTTTTTTTGTGCGCCCGGCAGGGCGCACTCACTTGGAGGTGAAAGTCCTCTACACGCCCAGCAAGGGGAAGTGTTAGCCAGAGGCAAGGGTGTCGCGGGCGACTGCGAATCCGAAGGAAGCCCGAGGCAAAGCG
>JAYFRX010000298.1:0-3861 GCA_040946945.1 Burkholderia sp.
GTTCCTGCTACATTGCCGAGGAAACGCTGACGTTCTCGCGGAAAATCGGTTTGATGCCGGTCACGACCCCTGTCAGCAGTCCTGCAGAGCAACGGGATGGCAGAAAGTTTCGTCAAAACGATAAAGCGAGACTACGTTTGGCGGATGCCCAAGCCTGACGTCAGAACCGCACTGCAAAACTTGGCCATCGCGGTTGACCACTACAACGAGTCGCATCCGCACAGCGCCTTGAAATACTGCTCGCCACGCGAATTCCGCCCGCGCGCAACTTCACCAACCGAAGCGTGACCGCGTGTCCGGTCATGCAGGGGCAAGTCCACCGCCTCGAGGCCGCTTCATCAGGAGCCAAAATCCGTTTCGCTCATACAGCAGCCGCTTGATGCGATCGGCACTTCGGTTCCGGAACTCGTACCCTGCCCGACCGAACCGGTCGAGCTTCATCGACTGCGCTACCAGCCCTGACAGGCCGTTGATGCTCTTGCGAAAGTCAACGGCGTCGCGATGCAGGTACATCTTCAGATCCTCGTCGAAGCGGAACGTGCCGTCCTCCCCAACCCGTCCATCATCGCGACCAGCAGCTCGACGCTCACCCCCGTTGGGCAGATGCGCCCACCTCTCCGCGCTCCGGGCGTCGTGGTCGCCGCCGGGGCCGGCGCGACCGACTTTGACTTCCACGAACGGCGAGGCCGGTTCTGGGCTCGGCTCCGCACGCTTGCGCGCCTCCCTCTTCTCGGATTCGCCGGCGCGCCTGATACAAAGCCTGCACGGCAAGCCCGCGCTCCCTCGCGTACGACGACAACCTTACGCCTGCAAGGTCCGCCGCCTCGACATAAGCATCCCAATCCATCGCATCTCTAGCTCGCATGAAAATGCCAGGCGTACCTCGCTGCCGTCAAATCCGTCAGAGCGGGTTTATCGATCGCTTACCAATCAGCATGGGAAAACGGTCGGCCTGAGCCGCTTACCTTGGTGGCGGGGAGGAAGGGATCGGCAGCGGCGCTCAGCACACCGGCGCGGAAGCGTCGGCGGCGGTCGGATCGGCCGCCGTGTTGGCGGCCGTGCTGGCCGCCGGCTCGTGCGGCATCCACGAGGTCAGCACGGGCTGGCGCCCCTGGTCAGGCGTGGCCAGCTCCATGCGGCTACGCGGCAGGCTGTCCGGGTAGTTAGCCTGTAGGAAGCTGATCAGCCCTTCGCGCACGCGGCAGCGCAGGTCCCAGGCCAGCGAGGAATCGGGCGCACTGACCAGCGCGCGCAACTGGATCGAGCGTTCGGTGGTATCGGTCACCTGCAGCACCTGCACCCGGCCGTCCCATTCTGGCGCGGCGCTGACGATGCGCGATAGCTCGTTGCGCAGCGGCTCTAGCGGCGTGCGGTAGTCGACGAACAGGAACACCGTGCCGATGATCTCGGCGCTGTTGCGGGTCCAGTTCTGGAACGGATTCTCGATGAACCACTGCAGCGGCACCACCAGCCGGCGCTGGTCCCACAGCCGCACGGAAACATAGGTACCAGTGATTTCCTCGATCCGGCCCCACTCGCCTTGGATCACCACCACGTCGTCGAGCCGGATCGGCTGTGAGATGCCGATCTGCAGGCCCGCAATCAGATTACCGAGCACCGGTCGCGCGGCGATACCGGCCACCAGCCCGGCCACGCCGGCCGAGGCCAGCAGGCTCGCGCCGATCTGCCTGACGTTGGGGAAGGCCATCAGCGCGGCACCGGTGCCGATGATCACTACCACCACCATCGTCGAGCGGGCCAGCACGCGCGCCTGGGTGTGGATGCGGCGCGCCTCCAGGTTGTTGGGTCGGTCGACCGGGTTGGCCTGCACGATCGCCTCGCCAACCGCGGTCGCCAGGCGCATCAGCAGCCAGGTCAGCGCGATGATCAGGCCGACCGCCGCGAGCGTGCGCAGGCCGACTGCGTGGCTCAGCTCATCGGCCACCTGCAGAGACAGGAATTCGAGCGCCAGGAAAGCCAGCACCGCGAGCGCGGGCCGGTCAATATAGCGCACGATCACGCTCATGAAGGGATAGGGGCGCGCCAGCGGGATCAGGATCCGCGCGCCGAGCCAGTGAATACTGGTCACGACGGTTAGCAGGAGCACGGCAACGAACAGCGTGCCGGGCCAGGAGTGGAGCGGCGCATCGGCAATGGCCGCGAGTTGATCGATGGTCATCGTCATCGCGCGGGAGTCGTCATCTGGGGCGGGGGCGGCGGGATCCGGCGATCCCGCTTCCGCCGGGGTTGGGGCAAGGCGAGAGCCGCCCTGAACGGTCGCGTCGCGCGCCGCGTTTAGTTCAGGCGCGCGGCGGCCTCAATTGCCGTTGCGGCGGGGAAAATCCTTGCCGAGCCCGAGCGAGAGAGCCGTGCTGGCGTTGTAGTCGACGATCTTCGGGTTCTCGGCGACATACTTGCGCACCGCGTCCGTCATTTGCTGCACCTTTATGTCGGGCGGCAGGCAGAAGTACTGGCCGACGCACGGCCCGGTGGTGCCACCGATCGCGTCAATCGTGTTGTACACGCCGTCGGCCGCGCCCTCGATATGCGCGCCGCACGAGGCGCGCGACTTCACGTCGGTCTTCGCACAGAGCTTGTCGAGATCGCCGGCCGTGAAAGCGTGCGCCGACAGCGGCGCGACGAACGCAGCGGCAAAACACAGAGCCAGCAACATTGGATCTTCCTTATGATGTCAGGTCTGCGGACTCAGGCCGGTACGACGAAAACGGCGCGGCGAAGGCCGCGCCCAAAGCCGCTATTTTGCACTGTTTTGACCACCCGCCCCACTGGCGGGGCGGCCATCGCCGATCCGCACGGTGCGCGTGGACAGGATCTTGACCGCACCGGGCGCCTGGTAATGCTTGGCAAATTCCAGCGCGGTGACGCCGACCTGGTTCTTGATGGCCAGATCGGCACCCTGGTCGAGCAGCAGGGTGACGGTGGTGTCGTGATTGCCGCGCGCGGCCATCATCAGCGGCGTGGTACCGTTGGGCGAGCCGGCGTCGATGTAGGCGGACTTGTCGAGCAGGTAGCTGACGACGTCGTCGTGGCCGTTGGTGGCTGCGTAGTGCAGCGCCGTCCAGCCCTTCTTGCTGACCTCGGCGCCCTTGTCGACCAGGAACTTCACCAGCGGCAGGTCGCCGTTCAGGGACGCCATCATCAGCGCGTTCTCGCCGGCCGGATCGGTCTTCTCCAGGTCGACGTTGGGTGCCGAGGCCAGCGCCTCGGCCACCTTGTCCGACTTCTCGCGCGCGGCGATCACGATCAGCGGATTGCCCTTGTCGTCGCTCAGATTTGGGTCGAGCCCGTTCTTGAACTGCTTGCCGATATCGGCGATATCGTCGAACTTGACGGCCTTGACGATCGCGTCGCGCGATTCGGCATGCGCGAGCGAGGCGGCAAGGACTAGCGCGTGCAGCGCCACACCCGGGCGGATCATGGACAGACCGCTGATCGGTTTCATGTTGTTAGGCTCCTAGCTTGGGTGTACCGGATCCGGTTGTTTAGCAGGCCGTTGAAGTATCCGTCGTTGATGCGCTTAGGTGTATTGCGACGGATGCTCGGTTCGCACGTTTGAAACGCGGAACACGTTTGCGGGAATTCGACGTTGCTCGCGAGGTCACCATATCGGTGTTATCCATTGCTTTCTGCCCCTCAACCGGCAAGTGTGCGCATACGCGTTAGGTTGTACCCGACCTGCGTCAGCACGAAGAACAGGTCTAGACGTTCAAGTCGGCGGCGGCCCATTCGTAGTTGAAGGTTGGGGCGGCAGGGTTTCGTAGGTTAGGCGGACTTCAAGTCATGGTCAACGCGTTTATCGGTCGGACGATGCAAGGCAACGGCGAGCATCCAGAGCTCGTC
>JAYFRX010000299.1:0-3840 GCA_040946945.1 Burkholderia sp.
TCATGCGTGCCGCGTACAAGCTGCCGGCCGACGACGGCCTCGCTCGGCTGAAGGCCCAGGCGGCATGGTTGAAGACCGACCATCCGGACGCGGCGGCCTCGCTGCTTGAGGGGCTTGAGGAAAGGTTAACGGTCAACCGCCTGGACCTGACGCCGCGGCTGATCCACAGCTTGGCGACGACGAACCTGATCGAGAATCCGAACAGCGCGGTGCGCCGCGTCAGCGGCCGGGTCGACCGCTATTGCGATGTCGACATGGCGATGCGATGGGCGGCCACTGGCTTCCTGGAAGCTGAGAAGCGATTCCATAAGCTTCGGCGGTGCCGACGAGCTCTGGATGCTCGCCGTTGCCTTGCATCGTCCGACCGATAAACGCGTTGACCATGACTTGAAGTCCGCCTAACCTACAAAACCCTGCCGCCCCAACCTTCAACTACGAATGGGACGCCGCCTGTTTCCTCCTGCGCGACATCTTCAACCGACGCGCGCTCCGGCGGCAGCAACCTTGCAACCACCTTGTCCTTGAATGCCGGTCCGTACTTTGCCACTTCTCGTCCTCATTGCGCCCCCGGATTTCCAAATTCTATTCGGGCGACAACTATTCTGACGCAGGGGGCGGGCGCTGATCGCCTATTCCGGGAACATGACCACCCATTTCGGCAAAATGATCGCTCGTTTCGGAAACCGGTGATCAGCAATCAGCTTCGACCGAAACGGCCGATCACCATCAATCGGAACCACTGATCACGTTCAACCGAAATCGCTGATCACGTTCGCCGAAATACGCAACCTGACCGACGAGAGCGTCGATTTCTACGTCGGCCACACGCTAGAGGCGCGCTGCTGGTCAGCGACATCCAGGCCGCCTACGCGGGCGACCCCGCCGCGCAGCACATCACTGAGATCCTGCTCTGCTACCCGGGCGTGCTGGCGATGATGTACCACCGCCTCGCGCATGTGCTGCACAAGCTCGGAGTGCCGCTGCTGGCGCGCTTCATCAACGAAATCGCGCATTCGGCCACCGGCATCGACATCCACCCCGGCGCGACCATCGTGCCGAGCTTCTTCATCGATCACGGCACCGGCGTGGTGATCGGCGAGACCGCCATCATCGGCGAGCGCGTGCGCGCCTACCAGGCCGTCACGCTCGGCGCGAAGAGTTTTCCTGCCGACGGCGACGGCACGATGGTGAAGGGCAACGCGCGCCACCCGATTGTCGAGAATGACGTCTTGATCTATGCTAGCGTGACCATCCTCGGCCGCGTCACGATCCGGCGCAGCTCGGTGATCGTCGGCAACGTCTGGCTCACGCACAGCGTGCCGCCGGGCAGCAGTGTGGCGCAGGGCAAGGTGCGCGAGGGCGAACGCGGCACCGGCGAGAACGGCGACGCGCAGGCATAGGCAGCGAGCATGGAAAAACAAGCGCCACGTTCACGGTGCCTGTTTCAAACGGCATCGAAGGTGAGGTTTTTCGAGATCTGCCGCGATCGAGGGCGATGCGCCGCGAGCGGCGATCCGCTCGCTTGATCAGGGTTCCGGACCAAGGTGCTTTCGAACTAGGCGTCTGACTCAGGCGCCGCGCGCCGGCGAGCGATGCTTGTAGAGCACGTCCTGGTCGACGCGAATCAGGTTCTGTCCCGCATCCACCACGAAATCCACACCGTTGTAGGCGCTGCCCGCCAGCAGCAGGATCGCGTTGGCGACATCCTCGGGCCCGGCGATGCGCGCGAGCGGCGTGGAGCTGCGGCTCGCATGCGCGAAGTCGGCCTCGGTCTGGTTGTCGCTGGGCAACATCAGCCCCGGGAACACCGCGTTGACGCGCAGCACCGGCGCGGCCGACATCGCCAGCATCTGGGTCAGGTTGCCGAGCGCGGCCTTCGCGACCGTGTAGCTGAAGTGGTCGCGATGGAAGTTTTCCTTGATCTTCTGGTCGATCACGTTGATAACCACGCCCTGCTGGCTGGCGGTCCTGGCGCGCTCGTAGAAGGCCCGGGCGAGCAGGATCGGCGCGCGGCAGTTGACGGTCCAGGCGCTGTCGAAGGCGGCCAGGTCGAAACCGGGGAAGTGGTCCTGCCAGAACACCGAGGCGTTGTTGACCAGCCGTCGAGTCGCCTGAAACGCGCATAGACGGCCCCGATCAGCGCGTCGCAGGCCTTGGCGTCGGTCAGGTCGGCGTGCAGCGCGACGGCCTCGCCGCCGTCCGCGCCGATCTCGCCGACGGCCTCGGCAGCCGCCTCGGCCGAGCGGTCGTAGTGGACCGCGACGCGATAGCCGCACGTGCCGAAGTGCCTGGCGAAGGCGCGGCCCGCGCGACGCGCGGCGCCTGTCACCAGCACCACGGGTGCTTCGCGCAGGTCGGTATCGTGCGGCATCACGTGTTTGTCAGGTTGACCGAGGACGGATTCGACACGATCGAGAGGAATTCGCGACGCGTGGCCGGATCGGTGCGGAAGGTGCCGAGCATGCGCGAGGTGACCATCTCGACGCCGGGCTTGTGGATGCCGCGTGTCGAGATGCACTGGTGCGCGGCCTCGAGGATCACGCCCACGCCCTTGGGCTGCAGCACCTCGAACAGCGTGTCGGCGATCTGCACCGTCATTTTTTCCTGGATCTGCAGGCGCTTGGCGAAGGCGTCGACCAGCCGCGCCAGCTTCGAGATGCCGACCACGCGGTGGTTCGGCAGGTAGGCGACGTGTGCGCGGCCGATGATCGGCACCATGTGGTGCTCGCAATAGCTCTCGAAGCGGATGTCCTTCAGCACGATCATCTCGTCGTAGCCGTCCACCTCGCTAAAAGTGCGCTCGAGGATGTCCTTCGGCTCGAGCTGGTAGCCCTTGAAGAATTCCTCGTAGGCGCGCGCCACGCGCGCGGGCGTGTCGAGCAGGCCCTCGCGGGCGGGATCGTCGCCTGCCCAGCGCAGCAGGACGCGCACGGCGTGCTCAGCTTCATCGCGGCTCGGACGCTCGACGATTTGCGTGGTCTTACCGGCCACGGGCTCGGCTGCCGCCTTGCTGGCGGTCTTGCGTTTGGACATGCTCTCGGACTCCTATGGGTGCCGCCTGGAGCGGATGACCGGGCATTGTTTCATGGTTTTGACGCAGATGCCGCGTCTTGCCCCGGGTAGGGGTATTCGACGCCCGCCAGGGCGGGGTTCATTTCGGCCATTCATCCAGCGCGTCGTTGAACAGATCTGCCACCATGCCCGCGCAGCGGCCGTGCGCGGATCGTTGTGGTACTTGCGGTGGCTCTCTTGAAAAATGAGTGGGTTACGAGGCAGGCATGCGGATTGATTTTCAAGAAGTTAAGCTTGCCAGCGATCAAAAACAGCACCGTGCGCATGGTCGTGAGGTTGGTGTACTGGAAGAGCCCGTTGATGGCTTTCAGGAAGCCGTTGGTCTGACGCGTCTGGGTCAGGCCACGATGCCGTCGAAACGGCTACGGACCATGCGGGCGACTTCCTTCATCGAATCGACCTTCGAGCGCATGACATTCGTGCACCACTGCTCGAGCATTTGTTGAAATGCTGAGCTACTGTCAAATCTGGTGTGCTAGACCGTCGGCGGTGTCCCAAAGATAGTCCTGATTAGTTACTTGACTCCGAAGCAGGCCTGAAATCAGGTATCGTTCGCCAGATGCTTACGGAGCGTGCGCCATGCCCATTGGGCCGGCCCCCGCGAAAACCGGACACTGGGTAACGCTTAAACTTTGAGGTAATCTTCCGCCTATGTTTAAGCCTACAACTAACAACATGGAACCCGTTGAGGTTCTGACCCAGCCGGAGCAGCGCCGACGCCGCTCGGTCGAAGAAAAACTGGCGATTGTGCGTGAAACCTTCGAACCC
>JAYFRX010000300.1:0-3823 GCA_040946945.1 Burkholderia sp.
AGTCGGCGCTGGCCCTTGAGATCATCCAGGACAAGACGACGGTGGCCGCAGCCAGCCGCCAGTTCGACCTGACCCCAGCAGAGATCGAGAGCTGGGTCGAAGACGGCAAGCGCGGCATGGAAAATGCTCCGCGGGCCAAGCCTGAGGACGTGCGTGAGCAGTACGAGCGGCAACTGAAGGACCTGCAGGAAGCCTACGGCGAGGCCATGCTGGAGATCCGCGCCCGAAAAAGCTGGCATTCCTGCTGGGAAAAGACGAGAGCTGATGCTCTCGGTCCAGCAGGGCCTGAAAGACGAAGGCGTTTCGGTTCCAATAACCAAGCTGTGCCAATGGTTCGGCGTGGCACGTCGCACGACCTACTACAAGCCGACCAGATCACCGGCCAAGGTGAAGCCGGAACTGGCCGAGCCGATCAAGGAGATGATCGAGGCGGAGCCTTCGTTCGGCTACCGCACGGTCGCTGCGCTGCTTGGCACGAACAAGAACACCGTGCAGCGGATCTTCAAGTTGAAAGGCTGGCAGGTGCGCAAGCGCCCCCTTGGCCAGCGGCCGCGCATCGAGGCCAAGGTTTCCTGTGCCGAGAAGCCCCACCAGCGCTGGGCAACCGACCTGTGCCGCGTAGGGGGTGGCAAGGACGGGGTGGGCTCAGCCTGTCTTTGGTGATCGATTGCAGCGCGCGCCAATTGCTTGGCTGGCCCCTGTCACGGACCGGCAAGGCCAGTACAGCGTTGGCCGCACTGGAGCAGGCGCTGATCACGCGCTACGGCACGCTGGGCCGAGTGCAGGAGCCTTTCTTGCTGCGTTCCGACAACGGCCTGGTATTCACCAGCCGCGACTACACGCGTCTGGTGCGCAGCTACCGCTTGAAGCAGGAGTTCACCACTCCGCACTGCCCACAGCAGAACGGGATGATGGAACGGGTGATCCGGACACTGAAGGAGCAATGCGTGCACCGGTATCGTTTCGAAAGCCAGACCCACGCCCTGCGGGTGATCGCTGACTTTTTGAACTGGCCTCTAAACAACCGGATTCGGTACACGCCCGCTCACCCTTGCCAAACTGACCTCTTCATACGAAAGCCCTGGGCGGCGGGCCCCGCGCCATGCCCGGATCCGTCGCCGGAGGCAGGCCCGGCCTAGCGTTCGCGACGATTTCGATCGCGCCCTTATTGCCCCGCAAGGGCGGCCGGCCGGTTGCCTATTCATCGTCCATCCAATAAACTAGGGCGCTCATCAGCCCCTGCGTTACTGGCGATAAAACCCTCGGATTCAAGGTGGAGCATCCCACCGTGAAGCGCAGGGCGTCGTTTTTGCCGTTCACCTGGGCAGCCGTTGTGCGCCGTTGCGTGCATTGCCGGTGGTTGTCCGCCTTGCGTGACCGGATCCTTCGGTCGCGCCGGGCTGGCCGGCTGCCAGCAGCGCGCAATGTACTCGGCCCACCCCGGTCGACCTGTACACACTTGACGGAAACCATATGTTTGACAGAGCCCAAGGCACAATCGCGAACGTCGATCCCGACCTCTGGCAGGCGATCCAGAAGGAAAACCAGCGCCAGGAAGATCACATCGAGCTGATCGCCTCCGAGAACTATACGAGCCCGGCCGTGATTGCCGCCCAGGGCTCGCAATTGACCAACAAGTATGCCGAGGGCTACCCCGGCAAGCGCTACTACGGCGGCTGCGAATACGTCGACGTGGTCGAGCAGATGGCGATCGATCGCGTCAAGGCGCTGTTCGGTTCGGAAGCGGCGAACGTGCAGCCGAACTCGGGTTCGCAGGCGAACCAGGGCGTGTTCTTCGCGATGCTCAAGCCGGGCGACAGCATCATGGGCATGAGCCTGGCGCATGGCGGCCACCTCACGCACGGCTCGCCGGTGAACATGTCGGGCAAGTGGTTCAACGTCGTCAGCTATGGCCTGAACGAAGGCGAGGACATCGACTACGAAGCGGCCGAGAAGCTGGCGCAGGAACATAAGCCGAAGATGATCGTGGCGGGTGCCTCGGCGTTTGCGCTGAAGATCGACTTCGAACGCTTGGCGAAAATCGCCAAAGCGGTGGGTGCCTACCTGATGGTGGACATGGCGCACTACGCGGGGCTGATCGCGGCGGGCGTGTACCCGAACCCGGTGCCGCACGCGGACTTCGTGACGACCACTACGCACAAGAGCCTGCGCGGCCCGCGTGGCGGCGTGATACTGATGAAGGCTGAGTACGAGAAGCCGATCAACTCGGCGATCTTCCCGGGGATTCAGGGTGGCCCGCTGATGCACGTGATCGCGGCCAAAGCGGTAGCGTTCAAGGAAGCGGCCTCGCCGGAGTTTAAGACGTACCAGCAGCAGGTGGTGGAGAACGCGCGGGTGCTGGCCGAGACGCTGGTCAAGCGCGGCCTGCGCATCGTGTCGGGCCGCACGGAAAGCCATGTGATGCTGGTGGACCTGCAGGCCAAGAAGATCACAGGCAAGGCGGCGGAAGCGGCGCTGGGCGCGGCGCACATCACGGTGAACAAGAACGCGATCCCGAACGATTCGGAAAAGCCGTTCGTGACCTCGGGCATTCGCCTAGGCTCGCCGGCGATGACCACGCGCGGCTTCGGTGCGAAGGAAGCCGAGATCGTCGGCAACCTGATCGTCGATGTGCTGGATGCGCCGGAAGATGCGGCCACCATCGAGCGCGTACGCGGCCAGGTCGCCGAGCTGACCAAGCGCTTCCCGGTCTATCGCTGATCGGCCATGCGCTGCCCGTTCTGCCGGCATGACGACACGCAGGTAGTCGATTCCCGCGTGTCCGAGGACTGTGCCGCGACTCGGCGCCGCCGCCGCTGCTCCGCCTGCGACAAGCGTTTCACGACGTACGAGCGAGTCGAGCTAGCCTTGCCGGCGGTCGTCAAGAAGGACGGCAGCCGCACCGAATTCGACCGTCGCAAGATCGTCGCGAGCATGCAACTGGCGCTGCGCAAGCGACCCGTTGCAGCCGATGCGATCGACGCGGCGATCGCTCGCATCGAGTACCAACTGCTCGCCACCGGCGAGCGCGAGGTGCGCAGCGAAAAGCTCGGCGAGCTAGTCATGAACGAGCTGCGCGAGCTCGACACCATTGCCTATGTGCGTTTTGCCTCGGTTTACCGGCGCTTCGAGGACGTCTCCGAATTCGCCGATGTAATTGAGGAATTCCGCCGTGCTATGCCCGCGAAGCCGGTCCGCAAACGCTGATTCCACGCTTCTCTGCTTCATTCCCGACCTCCTGAACTCGATTCCGTCGTGACGATTGTCGCCGGCGGTGTCGAAGCGCGCCATTCGTAGCGATCCGAGCTATTCTCAAATTTGGTGTACGAGCGATCGGCGGCGGCATGATTAGGCGACCAGCGGTTGCTGAGCCGGTGTGCTATCGATCACCGGGGTTCCGTCCTTGAAGGGAATACCCTTCAGCAGCTGTTCGAGCTTGTCGACGCCGCGGATGCGGTGCCACGATTTCTCGGCGGACTCGATGAGCTGGAACGCCATGCCGGAGGAACGTCGCGCGCGACAGGCAGTTGCGAGTTCGCGTAGTGCGATGACGCCCCGTTGCGAACGTCGACTAGCGGCGTCCCATTCGTAGTTGAAGGTTGGGGCGGCAGGGTTTTGTAGGTTAGGCGGACTTCAAGTCATGGTCAACGCGTTTATCGGTTGGACGATGCAAGGCAACGGCGAGCATCCAGAGGTTCGTCGGCACCGCCGAGCTTACGGAATCGCTTCTCAGCTTCCAGGAAGCCAGTGGCCGCCCATCGCATCGCCTGTCGACATCGCGATAGCGGTCGACCCGGCCGCTGACGCGGCGCACCGCGCCGTT
>JAYFRX010000301.1:0-3806 GCA_040946945.1 Burkholderia sp.
GCTCCACGCTTCCTCCCCACGCTCGGTCACCCTCACGCAGTTGCGCTTCGCTTCGTTCGCTGTGGTCAACTCACGGGAGGACTTACACCTCCAAGATTGCGCCCATGCTGGGCGCACCACAGAAAAACGGCCGGCGGCGGCCGACCATGAAACCCAGTCTAGGGATGATTCGGGCTGCTTTATAGCTGGCCGAACAGCCAGCGCACGTAACGGTCGACGCCTTCCTGGACAGTCAGGAACGGTGCGTCGTAACCGGCCGCGCGCAGCTTCGATTGGTCGGCCTGCGTGAAGCACTGGTACTTGCCGCGCAGCGCATCGGGAAACGGCACGTACTCGATCAGCCCCTGCGCGACCTGCTCGGCCAGCGTCAGCGGCGGCTGGCCGTCGAGCGCGCGCAGCGTGTTGACCACCGAGCTCGCGATGTCGTTGAACGGCTGGGCGCGACCCGTGCCGAGATTGAAGATGCCCGACTTCTCCGGATGGTCGAAGAAGAACAGGTTGACCTTCACCACGTCCTCAACCGAGACGAAATCGCGCGTCTGCTCGCCGGCCGCATAACCGTTGTACTCGCCGAACAGCTTGACCTCGCCCTCGGCGCGGAACTGGTTGAAGTTATGGAACGCCACCGAGGCCATTCGGCCCTTGTACGTCTCGCGCGGCCCATAGACGTTGAAGTAGCGAAAGCCCGCGATCTGGCTCTTCGCATCTGGTAGAACGCGGCGGATCATCTGGTCGAACAGGAACTTCGAATAGCCGTAGACGTTGAGCGGCACCTCGACATCGCGCTCCTCGACGAAGCGCGTCGAACCGCCGTAGATCGCCGCCGACGAGGCGTAGAGAAGCTGCGTACCGTTCGCTAGGCAGGTGTCGAGCACCGCGCGGCCGTAGCGGAAGTTGTTGTCCATCATGTAGCGGCCGTCGGTTTCCATCGTATCCGAACAGGCACCCTCGTGGAACACTGCGCGCACCTTGCCGAAATTGCCGTGCTGGAAGCGCTCGACGAATTCGGTCTTGTCGAGGTAGTCGTCGATCTCGCAATCGACCAGGTTCCTGAACTTGTCGGCGCGGGTTAGGTTGTCGACCGCGATGATGCGCGTCTCGCCGCGCTCGTTGAGCGCCTTCACGAGATTCGCACCGATGAAGCCGGCTGCACCGGTGACGATGAGAGTCATGATCGTCCTGCTGTCAAAAGATGTAAGTACGAAACGGCGGGCATCGCGCGCGCCGCTCAGTTGAACAGTTCACCGTATTCGACGGTGGCCGTGCCGAGCTTGCCGACCACGATACCGGCCGCGCGATTGGCCAGCATCACGGCCGCGTCGAGCGAGAGCCCCGCGCCGAGCATGGCCGCGACGGTGGCGATCACCGTATCTCCGGCGCCGGACACGTCGAACACCTCGCGCGCGAGCGCCGGCACGTTCAGCTCGCCGGCATCGGAGAACAGCGTCATGCCCTCTTCCGAGCGCGTCAGCAGCAGCGCGTCAAGCGCCAGCGAGGCGCGCAGCTCGCGCGCGCGCGCGCGCAGGTCGTCCTCGGATCTCCAGCGACCGATCACTTCCCTTAGCTCGGCGCGGTTTGGCGTGATCAGCGAGGCGCCGCGATACCGCGCCCAGTCGGCACCCTTCGGGTCGACCAGCACCAGCAGGCCCGCCGCGCGGGCCTTGGCGATCATGGTCGTGACATGCGTGAGCCCGCCCTTGGCGTAGTCGGACATCAGCACTACGCCGTGCGACGGCAGGAGCGTGTCGAAACGCGCCAGCCCGGCCAGCAGCACCTCGTGCTGGGGCGAAGCCTCGAAGTCGACGCGCAGCAATTGCTGCTGCTGGGTCAACACGCGCAGCTTGATGGTGGTGGGCAGTTGCTCGTCGCGCTCGAGGTGGATTTTCACGCCGCTCTCGCCGAGCAGGCCGACGATGCGCGCGCCCGGCTCGTCGGTGCCGACCACGCAGAGCAGGTCCGCGTTCGCGCCGAGCGTAACGATGTTGCGCGCCACGTTGGCCGCGCCGCCGAGGCGTTCTTCTTGCCGCTGCACATGCACCACCGGCACTGGCGCCTCGGGCGAGATCCGGTTGACATTGCCGAACCAGTAGCGGTCGAGCATTACGTCGCCGACCACGAGCACGCGCGACCGAGCGAGCCGCTCGCGAGGCACCGTCGCGACCCTGGCGGCGGCCTCAGCCGCTCTTGGAGGATTGGGCTGCGACATGCGGACGTCCGATAGAGTGGTAGTCGATCCCGAGTTCGGCCATCGCCTCGGGTTCGTAGAGATTGCGCCCGTCGAAGATCACCGGCGCATTCAGCACCGACTTCAGATGCGCGAAGTCGGGACTCTTGAATTCCTTCCATTCGGTGACCACCACCAGCGCGTCGGCACCCGTGACGGCCTTCTCCTTGCTCGGCACGAAGGCCAGGCCAGCCTGCGCGGAGGCATCCTCGCCCAGGTCGAGCGCGAACACGCGGCGCGCTTCGTCGATCGCGACCGGATCATAGGCGCGCACCGAGGCACCGCGTGTCAGCAGCGAGGCGATCAGGGTTCGACTCGGCGCCTCGCGCATGTCGTCGGTATTGGGCTTGAAGGCCAGCCCCCAGACGGCGAAGGTGCGCCCCGACAGGTTGGCACCGAAGCGCTGCTCGATCTTGGCCAGCAGCACGCTCTTCTGCGCGTGGTTGACGGCCTCGACTGCGTCGAGGATCCGTAGCGGCTGGCTGTTCTCGGCCGCGGTGCGGATCAGCGCCTGCACGTCCTTCGGGAAACACGAGCCGCCGTAGCCGACGCCGGCGTAGAGAAAGTGATAGCCGATGCGTGGATCGGAACCGATGCCGCGCCGCACCGCCTCGATGTCGGCGCCGACGCGCTCGGCCAGGTTCGACATCTCGTTCATGAACGAGATGCGCGTGGCCAGCATCGCATTGGCGGCGTACTTGGTGAATTCGGCCGAGCGCACGTCCATGTAGATGGTACGCTCGTGATTGCGGTTGAACGGCGCGTAGAGCTTCTTCATCTTATCGCGCGCCACATTGCCGACCTCGTCGTCGACGCCGATGATGATGCGGTCGGGCCGCATGAAGTCTTCGACGGCCGCCCCTTCCTTCAGGAATTCCGGGTTCGAGACCACCGAGAAACGATGCAAGCCGCTGTTGTTGAGGCCGCGCGCTGCGAGTGCCTCGGCCACCATGCCATGCACACGCTGGGCGGTGCCGACCGGCACCGTCGACTTGTCGACGATCACCTTCGCGTCGGTCATGTAGCGGCCGATATTGCGGGCCGCCTCGAGCACGTATTGCAGGTCGGCCGAGCCGTCCTCGTCGGGTGGCGTACCCACCGCGATGAATTGGATCTCGCCATGCGCGACGCTGGCCTCGACATCGGTCGAAAACGTAATCCGGCCGGCCGCGCGCGTGCGCGCGATGATTTCCTTGAGGCCGGGCTCGTGGATTGGGATCCCGCCCTGGTTCAGGATCTCGATCTTGCGCGGATCGACGTCGAGACAGCACACGTCATGGCCAATCTCGGCGAGACAGGCACCAGTGACGAGACCGACATAGCCGGTGCCGATGATGGTGATTTTCATAGGTTTTCCGGTGATTCGTTCCGGAGGTTAAGCATAATTCTGCGCCGCATTCGTGGCGGAGTGTGGTGCGCGCCCAGCAGGCCGTTGAAGTATCCGTCGTTGATGCGCTTAGAGGCCAGTTCAAAAATACTGCTTGGTATGCCTGAAGATGTTCCAGCAGACGAGGGCGCAGCCGAATTTCAAGAATGCTTCGTGAGTGTCAGCTCGACGATCGAAGCGTATGCGCAGACGACG
>JAYFRX010000302.1:0-3763 GCA_040946945.1 Burkholderia sp.
TCAGCGCGTCAACACTGATGCGCGTGTTCTGGATCAGATCGCGCATCGGAAGCCACAACTGTTCGTGCTCGGCAAAGCTGGCGCGCAGGGCCTCGTGCTCCTGTTTGCTGACGACCGTCAGCGGCAAATTGGCGCGACGCCCGGGTTTCTTGGTAGGCTGGCGGTTCTCCTGTTCTGGAGCTCGATCTTGGAAACCCGATTCTCTCGGATCTCCTGCGGGAACCGCCGCCTTCAACCTTCAACTATTTTTGGGACACCGCCACCCTCACGCATGTCCACTTGCTTCAACATCTCAGACACCACATAAGGCGGCGTGGCGGAGAGAGAGGGATTCGAACCCCCGATAGGCGATTAACCTATACACGCTTTCCAGGCGTGCGACTTAAACCACTCATCCATCTCTCCAGCAAGAGCAGGACTATAGCAGACGCCAGCGGCGACTCACCACTCCCCGCTGAAACTCTAATCCGCCACGGCTGCGTGTCGCCTTCCTGGCGGTTTCCCCTTTCCGGGCGGCCCGGCAAGAACAAGCTCAGCGGCGGTGGTCCCTTCAGCTCAAAGGGCCGCCGGCCGCCGCCATTCGCTCGCGCGTCGCCTCGTCAACTGCGCTCGCGAAACCACTGCAGCACCGGCGCCTTGCGGGTATGCTCCTGTTCATACGCGAGGTTGAACGCATGGGCGGGTTCTAGTGTTCCGTTCTGTTGTTAACTAATTTATGTTCACGTAGCATGCCGGTATCCATGGAACGGGAGATGGCAGCATGCCCATGCGACGACCGAAGGCCGAACTGGCGCTGAGCGAGGACGACCGCTCGCAACTAAGTTCGATAGCCCCCGGTTCGTGTTCGATTTCGGCGGCGCTCGTGACGCGTGCGCGGATTGTACTGGCAGCGGCAACTGGGGAGCCCAACAGCGCCAGCGCCGAGCGTCTGCAACTCACGCGTGCTATGGTGGGCAAGTGGCGTATCCGGTTCCTGGAGCATCGCATCAGCGGGCTGTATAACGCAGTACCTCCGGGCAAGCCGCGCACGATTGGCGACGTGTACCGCATCTGGTTGTTTAGACACAATTTTGCGATCAGGCAGCAAGTTTCAAGAGCTCTGCCTGACGGGCTGCCAGATCCGCACGGATCGCCTCGAGCAGCTGGGCGGTCCGCTGCCTTGGGCTTCGGACCGCGTCGCATGGGAGCAAGCTGGGCGGCGTTGCTCAGCACGCTCGGCATAGATCGTCGCGCGCGGAAAATCGAGCGCCTGGCACACCAGCTGCAATCCGAAGGGTTTGCCTATCGTGGAGATCCCCTGGCTCATGTCGACAACCTCCGTACGATCAAAAGGCGGCGTTCCTTCCGCTCGCGCTCCATGCGGAAAATTTCGACCTCCACGGTCAGTTCCCCCACACGAGGCACGGCGTCCTTGAGCTTGACTTCCAGCGGATCGGTCTGGCGTGACTTCAGTCCGGCTTCAATACCGGCCAGGGCAAGCTCACGCCACTGCTCGAATTCGGCAATCGTTACGCCGACTTCGCGAGAAACGCAAGACGACAGCACGTTTGCGCCCGATAGACCACCGTTTGAATTTCGGCGGCGCAGGCGGCGTCTACGGTCGCGCTACGCGGGCTCCCTCCGTCGCCGCCTGCGCAACCTCACTCATGTCCATTTTCTTCAACATCTCAGACTCCAGTTGGGATGACACGTTTTAACCCAAATCTGTGTCTAGAAAAACCGGAGCCGCCACGACGTTCGGCGAGAGCCCTTTGGCTTGTTCGCCCAGCAGTACGCTGAATGCTTCGCTCATGTCGCCCGTCGAGACGCCTCGCAGGTAGAGCAACGGCAGCGTTGCCGACGCCAGCGGCGACTTGCGCACATACGGCGGTACCATGTCCGAATTGAACTTCGCCCCCGAGCCCGAACGGTCGCGCACCTTCGGCACCTGAACCGGCACAGGACCGATGGCCGTGACGGTTTCGCGCTCAGGCAGATAACCATTGCGCACGATCGCGCGCCGGCCGTCCAGCGTCTTCACGTTCGAATACTGTTCGAGCAACACCGCCAATTCCGCCTCGATGGCCTGATGAATAACCTGCCGTGCGCCTTGCCGGATCAACTCATCCAGACCGCACGGCCCCTTGATTGCCGTTTCTGCTGGTTGACTGCTCTGCGCTTCCTGCGTACGTTTCGCCATGGTGGTGGGCCTCCGGTTGCTAGGCCATTACCGCGGAAAGCAACATACTCACGCCCCCCCTTCTTAAATCCATCCCGACCGCCGTACACCAGATTTGACATTAACTCTGACCAACAGTGCAGGCCGTCGTCAAGGCGATCGGCATGGGCCTAATCGAGACGCCTTGATGTCCTATCCCGCTTGCGCCGCACAAGCCGCCTTTTTCAGCGCCGACGCGCCGGCCCAGATCTGTTCCAGCCGGCGCGTCGTCCTTTGAGGGGCGCGTCGGGGTCCAACGTCACTCCATCATCGGCTCGGCTTCCCTGGCGGTCCAACTCACGCTAGAGATGCTTTTCTCCATGCTCATGCGGCTCGCGATCTGCTCGAGCTTGGCCTGGTCCTTGGGGTGTAGCTTGAGCGTGGCCGTCACTTTGATGCGCTCGACCGCGCCTTCCTGCGCCACGTCCTCACTGGTCAGACTCTGGAACGACAGCGGTTTCGCGTACATCGAGTTCGATAGCAGGGTGCGCACGTGGACCTCGTCGGCGGCCAGGCAGATCACGGTGATCTGATATTCGCGGATCAGGTCCGCGTTGGATACCGGCGTGGTATTGATCGCGTGGCTGAGCGAGCGCAGCACGGTATTGACCAGCACCACCACCACCGTGCCGGCCAGCGCGGGCAGGTAGTGGCCACTGCCCGAGAGCACGCCGACGGCGGCCGAGCACCACAGCGTGGCGGCGGTATTGATGCCCTGGATAGTGCCTTTCTCGCGCATAATCACGCCACCGCCAAGGAAGCCGACGCCGGACACCACGTAGGCGGCGATCTGGGTGACGCCGGCCACGCCGTTGCCGGTCAGCACCCCGAGCGTAACGAACAGGCAGGCGCCGCAGGTCACCAGGGTGATGGTGCGCAGGCCAGCGGTACGCTGGTGCAACTGGCGCTCGATGCCGATCGCGACGCCACAGGAGAAAGCGGTTAGAAGACGGAGGATGAATTCGACGGTCATTGTTGGCTTGCCTGACACGGTAGCGTGCGACGGCAACCGGAATGTGAAACGAGGATGACGCTCGCCGCGCGACCCGACGCGGCGGCAGCCAGGCAGGCTGCGGGCGTTCAGGTGCGGGGCTGTGTGATGCGTTCGCAACAACTGTCCACGGAGACTCCTTCTGGAAGCAGATGGCGGCGATTCTAGCAGGCCGCGCGGCGGGCGACACCGGCGGGAGCGCTGCGCTGTGGTTTGCGCACATCGTTGCATGCGCAACGGGCGAACCGGGTCCGGCGCGGCATGCGCCGCCGCGTCTACAATACGCGGCTTTCGGTCCTTCCATTTCCGAGATTCGCCATGACCCAACGCTATCCGGCAGCGCTGCTGCTTGATTCCACCCTGTTGTGCGCCGGCGCGCATGCCGAGACGCTGCACCCCGTCAAGCTCTCGAAGGCCGAGCTCGCCGGCCCGGTGTTCCAGCGGCCCGGCGTGGTCAAGGTAAGCCGCTGCGCGGCGACTAAAACCGTCGGTATGCAGAAGCGATCGCTCGCAGTGATGTAGGCGCGCGGAAAGCCGAAGATGCTAGAGTCGAATACATCGCGCGCATCGGGGAG
>JAYFRX010000303.1:0-3723 GCA_040946945.1 Burkholderia sp.
TCAACACGAACAGGATGCCATTCAACGCCGCCCGATCCGATACGCGTGGGCGACCAGGATGCTCTTTGCGCCGGGGCTTGGGCGGCGGCAGTAACGGTTCGATCAGTGTCCACAATTCGTCATCAATGATTGGCGCTTCCATCCCGGCGGCGTCCCATTCGTAGTTGAAGGTTGGGGCGGCAGGGTTTCGTAGGTTAGGCGGACTTCAAGTCATGGTCAACGCGTTTATCGGTCGGACGATGCAAGGCAACGGCGAGCATCCAGAGGTCGTCGGCACCGCCGAGCTTACGGAATCGCTTCTCAGCTTCCAGGAAGCCAGTGGCCGTCCATCGCATCGTCATGTCGACATCGCGATAGCGGTCGACCCGGCCGCTGACGCGGCGCATCGCGCCGTTCGGATTCTCGATCAGGTTCGTCGTCGCCAGGCTGCGGATCAGCCGCGGCGTCAGGCCTAGGCGGTTGACCGTGAACGTGGCAGTGTCCCAAAAATAGTCCTGATTGGTTACTTGACTCCGAAGCAGGCATGAAATCAAGTATCGTTCGCCAGATGCTTACGGAGCGTGTGCCATGCCCATGAACAGAATCCAGTTTCAGGCGGATCTGTCGATGAAAAAATTTCAGGAGCAGTACGGCAACGAAGCGCAATGCGAGGCCGCGCTGGTCGGGTCTCGCTGGCCCGATGGCTGGGTGTGCCCTCGATGCAAGGGCACGCGCTGCGCCAGCGCCTACAACGGCCGGCGACTGTGGGAATGCATGAGCCAGTCCTGCCGGTACCAATGCTCGTTGATCGTCGGAACGATATTCGAGAAGACGAAATTGCCGCTGACGACCTGGTTTCTGGCGATCTACCTGGTGACGCAGAGCAAGAACGCTATCAGCGGACTGGAGCTCAAACGCCAGCTGGGCGTGAGCTACAAGACGGTCTGGCTCATCACGCACAAGTTGCTGGAGACCATGTGGCTGCGCGAAGAGCGACGCCGGCTCGACGAACGGGTCGAGGTCGACGACGCGTATCTGGGCGGGGAACGCTCCGGCGGTAAGGCTGCGGGCGTGGCGCGCCCGGCAAGACGCCGTTTGTAGCGGCCGTGCAGACCTCTGACGATGGCCGTCCTCTGTTCATGCGGCTCTCGGCCCGTGCCGGGCTTTACCAAAGCGGCCCTTGAGGTCTGGGCGGCCAGCAGCCTGATGCCCACCGCGTGCGTCGTTTCCGATGGCCTGTGGTGTTTCGACGGCGTGACGCAAAAGGCTGCCAGTCATGAGCGCCATGTCACGGGCGGTGGCCGTCAGGCCGCGCAGCGCCCCCCGAGTTCCGCTGGGTCAACACGGATGCTCGGCAACCTGGAAACGGCCCTCAAGGGCACGTACCAGGCTATCGATTACGCCAAATATGCCCATCGCTATCTCGCTGAATTCGCCTACCGTTTCAACCGTCGTTTCGATTTGCCCGCGATGGCACCGCGCCTGCTTCGGGCCGCCGTTACGACAAAACCTCATCCTCGCCGTGTGTTGATCGTCTCGGAGTCAAGTAACTAATCAGGTTGGTTTTTGATCTGGCCTCTAAGTTGCTGTTGACATCTGTCGCGCGCGGCGGACAGAGGGTAGACGCAAGGCGCGGGCCGCCGTCGCCCGCAATCGATTCGAAAGCAAGGCATCAGGAACGCGCAAACGAGAGCGCGGCGGGATCACCGCGGGAGCGCAGCCAGATCGAGGCGCGATCGTGCCGCCCCGGCACTCCGCCAAGCCGGGCTCAGCGCCAGGCCTTGACGATCACGCGCTTGAGGATGTGTAGCTTGCGGTGGAAGAAATGCTCGGTGCCCGGGATCACGACAACCGGCAACTCCTGCGGCCGCGCCCAGTCGTAGACCGAGCCGATCGGCACGGTATCGTCGGTTTCGCCATGGATCACGATGGTGTTCTCGGGCACCTCGGCCACCGCCCATCGGCTCGCCGCGGTGCTGACGAACACCATCCGCTCGATCGCCTCGCCGCGCTCGCGCATCTGTTTGGCGACCTGTGAGAGCACAAAGGTGCCGAACGAGAAACCCGCCAGTACCAGCGGCAGCTTGGCCTTGCCCGGCTGGGCGCGCATGTGGGCCAGCACCGCCAGCAGGTCGTCGGTCTCGCCGCGGCCGTTGTCGTGCGTGCCCTCGGTGGTTCCGACGCCGCGGAAGTTCGAACGCGTGACGATGTAGCCGAGCTGGGTGAAGATGCGAGCGAGCGTGTGCGCGACCTTGTTGTCCATGGTGCCGCCGAACAGAGGATGCGGATGCGCGATCAGCGCGATGCCGCGAGTGGCGGTGCCGTCAGGCGGGAGGTCGACGGCGATCTCGATGCGGCCGACCGGGCCGTCGATCAGGGACTTCTGCGTTTGGGCGTTCATGCGGCTTGTGGTTTCCTTCGGTTGGCGCTCGGCGGCGCTCAGATCTTCAGGCGCTCGGCCACCTGGCCGTCGCGCAGATGCGATTCGAGGATCTCGTCAATGTCCTGCTTGTCGACATAGGTGTACCAGGTGTCTTCCGGGTAGACCACCACCACCGGGCCTTCCTCGCAGCGGTCTAGGCAGCCCGCCTTGTTGATGCGGACCTTGCCGGTGCCCGCCAGGCCCAGTTCCTTGACGCGCTTCTTCGCGTATTCTTGCATCGATTGCGCATTGCAATTGGCGCAGCTCGGACGATCCGCGCCCCGGTCGCGCTGGTTCAGACAGAAGAACACGTGGTGCTGGTAGTAGCTGCCGTTCATGATGTGGGGACCGCCCGCGTGCGCCTGGTCTGTGGCGCGCGCCGCCGGCTGGATTGGGGAAGGCGTCGGGAAGTCCGAGTATAGCGATCGGGCGCCAGGCCCGCTGGCGCGCTGCGCGGGCCTGGCGGCGGACGGACCGGCGCTTCGCGGCGACTTGGCGAGTGCCCGACCACCGGCGTAGCGTGCCCCGCGCCTCGCGTCCCGGTACCGCGCCCCTGCCTCGCCGGACAAGGCTGCCGGCCAGCTTTCCCTCAGCTGCGCCCGATCACCGCGTTTGTCGCGCGCGGCGGCCACCCGCGCGATGCCTAGCGCGCCACCCGAGCCAGCCGTGCCGGCATGCCAGACCAGCCAGACCAGGGCCGCGTAGGGCCAGCGAGACGGCCAGCGCCGCCGCGGTGGCGCGCCGCACCGCGCGCAGCCGCAGCACGACGCCCGCGCAGGCACCCAGTCGCAGGACAGGCCGCTGCGCAGCTGCAAGAAGGTGGTGCCGGCTTTCAGCAGCAGCGCGGCTACCAGGAAGGCGCTCGCCAGCCGCGCGCGGTGCTTGCGCGCGCATCGTCAGCGAGGCTAGCGCGAGCGCCGCGAACAGGCCCAGCCCCCCCCCCGCAGCGCCTCCCAGACGGGATCGGACAGGTGCGCGTCGAGCCAGCAGGAGGCGTCGATGCGCCAGCCGGCCGGCATCTAGGCTAGCAGCGCGTCCTGCACCGACGTGTCGGCGCGGTTCCACAGATCGCTCGGCCAGCGGCCGATGTCGAACAGGAAGGGCGAGGGGAACAGCACCGCGAACGGCCAGAGCGCCGAGAGCAGCAGCGGCGTGGCGGCCTCGTGTACCGGATCGGGTTGTTTAGACACGATTTTGCGATCAGGCGACAAGTGGCAAGAGCGGTGCCTGACGGGCTTCGAGGGGTGTCTTGAAGACCAGTTTTTCGAGACGCCATTCGCGATTGTATCGGTCCTTAAACGCGACGGCGGCAGCACGAACTT
>JAYFRX010000304.1:0-3714 GCA_040946945.1 Burkholderia sp.
CGCGAACGCGGCATCAAACCGGTGATCGCAAGGCGCCGCACTGAACATGGCAGTGGTCTGGGCAAATTCCGTTGGGTCGTTGAACGGACTCACTCGTGGCTCCAGAACTTCCGTCGTCTTCGCATACACTTCGATCGTCGAGCTGACATTCACCAAGCATTCTTCAAGTTCGGCTGCGCCCTCGTCTGCTGGAACATCTTCAGGCGTACCGAGCAGTCTTTTTGAACTGGCCTCTTACGGAAAAATGGAGAACGCCACGGCTGAGGCGGCTGTCACCTCGTTCAGTACGAACCTGAATCGCTCGATGCCCAGCGCCGGCTTTCCATAACCTATGATCAGGGGCGGGAAATGGCGAAGCACCAGCAGCTCTCTGAAGCGACGGGCATCAAGGTCTACTTTGCCGATCCGCATAGCCCGTGGCAGCGCGGGCGTAACGAAAAAACCAACGGGCTGCTGCGCCAGTACATGCCAAAGGGTACCGACCTGGTTGTGTTTTCGCAGGCCAAACTCGACGACATCGCCTAGAAAATGAACACCCGCCCGCGCAAGAGCTTGGGCTGGAAGTGCCCGGCCGAACTGTTCATGCCCGAATCGTTCGATGTTCGTCAGAATCATCATTAAAATCGTTGCCTTGGGGGGATGCTCTCCGCGCTCAACGCGCTTCTGTTTCACTTCGGCCTTGAAACCGCCCGTCTTTCTCGCCAGTTTTGCGTCATGAAATCTCTTTTCGATCGCGCGTTCGCGGCGCATCGGGCAGGCCGCCTGGCCGAGGCCGAGCGCGACTACCGCGCCGCGCTCGCGGCCAACCCGTCCGATGCCGATGCGCTGCATCTGTTCGGCGTGCTGCGCCATCAACAGGGGCAGAACCAGGAAGCGGCCGATTTGGTCGGTCGCGCGGTGGAGCTGCGCCCGAACGATGCCGCGCTGCATCTCAATCTCGGCAATGCGCTGAAGGCGCTGGGCCGGATCGACGACGCGATCGTGCGCTTTCGCAACGCGCTGACCCTGGCACCCGACTTCCCGCTCGCGCACTACAACCTCGGCAACGCCTATGCGGCGCAGGAGCGTCACAAGGATGCGGTGGATGCCTTCGAGCGCGCGCTGCGACTCTCGCCCGGCGATGCCTCGATCCACAACAACCTGGGCAACGCGCTCAACGCGCTCGGCCGCCACGAGGCGGCCTTCGCCGCCTTCCGCCGCGCGCTGGCGCTGCGCCCGGGCCATGCCGGCGCGCACAACAACCTCGGCATAGCTCTGGCCGCGCTCGACCAGGCCGACGAGGCCGTCTCGCACTTCCATGCGGCAATCGCCTCCGAGCCGCGCTTCGCGGCCGCGCATTTCAATCTCGGCAACACGCTCGACGCGGTCGGCCGCCACCAGGAAGCGATGCAGGCCTTCGAGACGGTGCTGAGTCTGCATCCGGCCTTTCCGCTCGCCCTGCTCGGGCTCGGCAATGCGCTGGCTGCGCTCGGCCTCCACGCGCAGGCCCGCAGGCGCTACGAGCGCGCGGTCGGCCTCGATCCCTCGCTGGTGCTGGCTTGGCTCAACCTCGGCACCGCCCATCACGCGCTCGGCGCGCACGAGCTGGCGCTGCGCGCCTTCGACCAGGCGCTGCGCCTGGCCCCTGATCACACGCTGGCGCGCATGCATCGCGCCGTCACCCTGCTGACGCTGCGCGATTTCCGGCGCGGCCTTCCCGAATACGAGGCACGCCACGCCCTGCCGGGCGCGCCCGTGGCCGGCGAGCTGCCGCGCTGGCATGGCGAGCCGATCGAATCGCGCACGCTGCTGGTGCGCGCCGAACAGGGTTTCAGCGACACGCTGCAGTTTGCTCGCTTCGTCCCGCTGGCGCGCGAGCGCTGCGCGCGGCTGGTGTTCGAGGTGCAGCCCGAGCTGCTGTCGCTGTTCGCGCCGCTCGCCAAGACCTGGCGCGTCGGCATCGCGGCGAGCGGGCACGGCCGTCACGGTGCCGATCTCGGCTGCTCTCTGCTGAGCCTGCCTTTCATGCTCGGCCTCGACTTCGACGAGATCCCCTCGCGCACGCCCTATCTGTCGGTGCCCGACCACGCACGGCGCCGCTTCCGCGGCTCGCTCGGCGGCCAGTCCAAGCGCAAGCTCGGCATTGTCTGGGCGGGGCGGCGGCAGGTGCAGGAGAATCGTGCCACACCGTTCGCCGCGCTCGCGCCGCTGTTCGAGATTCCCGGCATCGACTGGATCGTGCTGCAGCCGGATCTGTCGGCCGAAGATCGCGCCGCCCTCGCCGCGCACCCGCAGCGCTCGCGGATCCACGGTGCCGAGGGACTCGATGATTTCGCCGCCACCGCCGCGCTGATCGATCGGCTCGACGGCGTGGTGGCGATCGACACGGCCGTCGCGCACCTGACCGGCGCGCTCGGCAAGCCGCTGTGGCTGATGCTGGCGTTCGCCGCCGACTGGCGCTGGTTTATCAATGAGGACAGCCCCTGGTATCCGCGCGCCGAGCTGTTCCGCCAGCCCGAGCCGGGTGCCTGGGATCCGGTGGTCGCCGCGGTGGCAGCGTGGATCCGAGCCGGCTGAGAAAGCACATGCGTGCCGGCTTCATGCCGCCCGCGCAAAAACGCAAGAGGACAGTTCAAAAACCAATGAGGGGCTGTTTACTTTCTCGGCAAGCTGTTAACCTTGGATGCCTGAACAACGGAACCCAAGAAATGGAAGCGCCAATCATTGATGACGAATTGTGGACACTGAGCGAACCGTTACTCCCGCCGCCCAAGCCCCGGCGCAAAGAGCATCCTGTGGTCGCCCACGCGTATCGGATCGGGCAGCGTTGAATGGCATCCTGTTCGTGTTGAAAACCGGTCTGCGATGGAACCATCTACCAACCGTATTGGGCTTTGGCTCCGGCCCGACCTGCTGGCGACGACTGAACGACTGGCGCAAAGCAGGAGTATGGGATCGACTGCACGAACTGCTGCTCGACACGTTGCGCGAAGCCGGGCAGATCGATCTTTCATACGCTGCCGTCGATTCCTCGTCGGTACGAACTGTTGGGGCGAGCGAAAAACTGGCCCGAACCCCACGGATCGCGCGCGACCCGGTTCCAAGCACCCCATCCTCGTAGATGCCAATGGCGTTCCCATCAGCGCCATCCTGACCGGCGCGAACCGCAACGACGTCACCCAGTTGCCGCCGCTCGTCGACGCGATTCCCCCGATCCGCGGCGCGCGCGGCTGACCCCTTCAGAGACCCACGGTCATCTATGCCGATCGTGGTTACGATTCCGATCCGCATCGTCAACGATTGCGCGAACGCGGCATCAAACCGGTGATCGCAAGGTGCCGCACTGAACATGGCAGTGGTCTGGGCAAATTCCATTGGGTCGTCGAACGGACTCACTCGTGGCTCCACAACTTCCGTCGTCTTCGCATACGCTTCGATCGTCGAGCTGACATTCACGAAGCATTCTTCAAATTCGGCTGCGCCCTCGTCTGCTGGAACATCTTCAGGCGCACCGAGCAGTCTTTTTGAACTGGCCTCTAAGGATCTGCTGAATAGCCTGATCAAACGCGGACTGGCGACCGACCGGGACTATTTGTTCGTGATTGATCGGTCCAAGGCGCTGCGCTCGGCGATCCAGGCAGTGTTCGGCGAACGTGCCCACGTCCAGCGGTGCCGGACCCACAAGATTCGCAACGTGACCGAACGGCTGGCGAAGCAGACCCGACAGCAGGTCGC
>JAYFRX010000305.1:0-3708 GCA_040946945.1 Burkholderia sp.
CGGACTCACTCGTGGCTCCACAACTTCCGTCGTCTTCGCATACGCTTCGATCGTCGAGCTGACATTCACGAAGCATTCTTCAAATTCGGCTGCGCCCTCGTCTGCTGGAACAGCTTCAGGCGTACCGGAACATCTTCAGGCGTACCGAGCAGTAGTTTTGAACTGGCCTCTAACGGTCAGCTCGCTATTGACCGAAGCGCTAAAATGGTCTTTTGCACGCGGCCAGGCCCTCGATCCATGTCCGAACACTCCCCCGAAGTCTCCGCCCAGCTCGACGAATCGAAATTCGTGGCATTCGACGGTTCGCCGTTCCAGCTTTACCAACCATATCCGCCGGCGGGCGACCAGCCTGCCGCGATCGAGACGCTCGTCGGAGGTGTCAAGGACGGTCTGTCGTTCCAGACACTGCTCGGCGTGACGGGCTCCGGCAAGACCTTCACGATGGCGAACACCATCGCGCGGCTCGGCCGCCCTGCCATCGTGTTCGCACCGAACAAGACGCTCGCTGCGCAGCTCTATGCCGAGTTTCGCGAGTTCTTCCCGCGCAACGCGGTCGAGTACTTCGTCTCGTACTACGACTACTACCAGCCGGAAGCCTATGTGCCGCAGCGCGACCTGTTCATCGAAAAGGACTCGTCGATCAACGAGCACATCGAGCAGATGCGCCTGTCGGCCACCAAGAGCCTGATGGAGCGACGCGACGTGGTGATCGTGGCGACCGTCTCGGCGATCTACGGTATCGGCAATCCCTCCGAATACCACCAGATGATCCTGACGCTGCGCGCCGGCGACCGGATGGGCCAGCGTGACGTGATCGCCCGACTGATCGCGATGCAGTACACGCGCAACGAGCAAAATTTCCAGCGCGGCACCTTCCGCGTGCGCGGCGACACGATCGACATCTTCCCGGCCGAGCATGCCAAGATGGCCGTGCGCGTCGAGCTGTTCGACGACGAGGTCGAGACGCTGCAGCTGTTCGACCCGCTCACCGGCCGGGTGCGCCAGAAGATCCTGCGCTTCACGGTCTACCCGTCCTCGCACTACGTGACGCCGCGCGATACCGTGATGCGTGCCGTCGAGACCATCAAGGACGAACTGCGCGAGCGACTCGAGTTTTTCCATGGCGAGAATCGCGTGGTGGAGGCCCAGCGGCTCGAGCAGCGCACGCGCTTCGACCTCGAGATGCTGCAGGAACTCGGCTTCTGTAAGGGCATCGAGAACTACTCGCGGCACTTCTCGGACGCCGCGCCCGGCGAACCGCCGCCGACCCTGGTTGACTACCTGCCGTCCGACGCGCTGATGCTGCTCGACGAATCGCACGTGCTGATCGGCCAGCTGAACGGCATGTACAACGGCGACCGCGCGCGCAAGGAAAACCTCGTCAACTACGGCTTCCGCCTGCCTTCGGCGCTCGACAACCGGCCCCTGAAGTTCCCCGAGTTCGAACGCAAGATGCGGCAGGTGGTGTTCGTCTCGGCCACGCCGGCCGACTACGAAAACCGCGTATCCGGCCAGACTGCTGAGCAGGTGGTTCGGCCGACCGGCCTGGTTGATCCCAACATCGAGGTGCGGCCTGCCACCACCCAGGTAGACGACGTGCTGACCGAGATCAACGAGCGCGTGAAGGCCGGCGAGCGCGTGCTGATCACCGTGCTGACCAAGCGGATGGCCGAGCAACTGACCGAATTCCTCGCAGATCAGGGCGTGAAGGGGCGCTACCTGCACAGCGATATCGACACGGTCGAGCGCGTGGAAATCATCCGCGACCTGCGGCTCGGCACCTTCGACGTGCTGGTCGGGATCAACCTGCTGCGCGAGGGGCTCGACATCCCCGAGGTCTCGCTGGTGGCGATCCTCGACGCGGACAAGGAGGGTTTCCTGCGCGCCGAGCGCTCGCTGATCCAGACCATCGGCCGGGCCGCGCGTAACGTCAACGGCAAGGCGCTGCTCTATGCCGACCGCATGACCGACTCGATGCGCCACGCCATCGACGAGACCGAGCGGCGCCGCGCCAAGCAGATCGCGCACAACAAGAAGCTCGGCATCACGCCGCGTGGCGTGGTCAAGCGCATCAAGGACATCATCGACGGCGTCTACAACGCCAACGAGGCGCGCGCGGATCTGAAGGAAGCGCAGCAGCGCACGAAGTCCGAGGCCGAGGACATGTCCGAGAAGCAGCTGGCCAAGGAAATCAAGCGGCTCGAGAAGCAGATGGCCGACTGCGCGAAGAACCTCGAATTCGAGAAGGCCGCGCAGACGCGCGACCAGCTCGCGGTGCTGCGCCAGCGCGTGTTCGGTGCCAATGTCGGCGATTACGTCGAGGACGCGAACTGACACTGCACGCGCCTGCCGATTTGCCGATTCGGCCCCGTCGAGGGCCGGATCGGCAGATTTCATTCGCCTATCGAATTCTTCCGAAAACCTTTCTACATCAAAGACTTGAATTTCTTCCCCGTTTGTTCCCCGCGTGACTCGATGCCATACTCACAAGTTATTCGCAATAGTGTACCGGATCCGGTTGTTTGGACACGATTTTGCGATCAGGCGGCAAGTGTCAAGAGCGGTGCCTGACGGGCTTCGAGGGGGGGCTTGAAACCCAGTTTTTCGAGACGCCATTCGCGATTGTATCGATCCTTGAGCGCGATGGCCGCAGCATGAACTTCTTCAACGTTGTTGAACAGACGCCCGTGGATAGCCTGCTCCTTCATGGTCCGATTGAAACGCTCGGCGAGGCCCCGTGGGTCTGCGGCTCGGCAACAAAGGCGTAGCTCGGCGTAATCTCCCAGAACTTGCGCTGAGCGCGGCAGTCGTCCGGCGTGTAATGCTAGCCGTGATCCGTTCGCAGGGACAGTCCGCGGCCGGCATCAGCTTTGACCGATCTAAACTGCTCGCGCACCCCTTGGCTGATTGGCTCCAGTGCGGCAAAGCGGTCGGCCCACCTTGGTGACGTGGATGCCAACACACGCCGCGTCGCAATGATCAACCGCAGCGAAGATCCAGACCAGGCCCTCATCGACGGTTTGAACCTTGGCGCCATCGGCGCCCCACATCTGGTTAGGCCGATCAGTCGTCATTCGACCATCGTGAGCATCGGGCGGTTTCTGCGGTTGCCGATGGGGCGAAAGCAGGCCGTGTTCGCGCATCAGCCGCGAAACACGGGCGCGGGACCTGCGGATGTCGTCCTGAATGCGCAAGCGTGCCCAGACCTTGCCCGCCCCTTCACCGACGAACGGCGTACGAGCCAGGTCGGCACGGATCGCCTCGAGCCCCTGGCGGGCTGACGCCTTGGGCTTCGGTCCGCGTCGCATGGGGGCAAGCTGGGCGACGTTGCTCAGCGCCCTGGCACGCTCGGCATAGATCGTCGCGCGCGGGAAATTGAGCGCCTGGTACACCCGCTGCAATCCGAATGGGGTTTTTTGCCTATCGTTGAAATCGCGCCGCTCATGTCGACGGCCTCCCTACGATCAAAGGGCGGCATTCCTGCCGCTCGCACTCCATGCGCAGCATTTCGACCTCTATGGTCAGCCCCCCCCCACGCGAGGTATGGCGTCCTTAAGCTTGACTTCCAGCGGATCTGTCTGGCGTGACTTCAGTCCGTCTTTCAGACCGGCCAGGGCAAGCTCACGCCACTGCTCGAGTTCGGCAATCGGTTACGCCGACCTCGCAAGAGACGGCGTCAACGGATTCGCCGCGCACCAAACGCAAGAC
>JAYFRX010000306.1:0-2882 GCA_040946945.1 Burkholderia sp.
GCGTCGGCGCTGCTCCGGCTGGGTCAGAACCTCAACGGGTTCCATGTTGTTAGTTGTAGGCTTAAACATAGGCGGAGGACTACCTCAAAGTTTAAGCGTTACCCAGTGTCCGGTTTTCGCGGGGGCCGGCCCAGCGTTCGTAGTCCCACCACTGCCCGAAGGACTCCTTCAAGAGATAGGCAGTATGAGTCTATGATTGGCGGCAAGCAGCGTCTTCAGCGACTGCTTGCCGTCCGAATCCAGGTTCTCACGTCCCCTCAGCAACACATACTGTTGGCCTTTGATGTAGCGCTGGTCCTTGCCTTCCAGGCGGGCATATTCGTTCTTGCGGACCTGATCCAGCGCATCCTTGAGACTTCATGACGTGGAACTTTTCGAACAAAATCGCGGCCTGGGGCGCACGTTCCGGTGCGACGTTGCGGAACGGCTTCTACATGCCCATCATGATCAGCCCGATGCCGCTTACCTTCTTCTGCGGCGGCTCCGGTTTTTCTAGACACAGATTTGGGGTAAAACGCATCCAAACTGCAGTCTGAGATGTTGAAGAAGGAGACGTGCAGGAAGAGTTGCGCTGGCGGCGACGGAGGGCGCGCGTAGCGCGGCCGTAGACGCCGCCAGCGCCGCCGAATTCAAGCGCTGGTCCGTCGGGCGCACACGCGCTGTCGTCCTGCGCTTGCTGCGCGGCGAATCGATTGACGCGGTGTCTCGCGACGTTGGCGTCACGATCGCCAAGCTCGAACAATGGCGCGAACTCGCCCTGGCAGGCTCGAAGCCGGTTTGAAGTCGCGCCAGACCGATCCGTTGGAAGTCAAGCTCAAGGAAGCCGTGCATCGCGTCGGCGAACTGACCATGGAGGTCGAAATGCTGCGCATGGAGCGCCGCCCTTTGAGCGTCTGGAACTCGTCGACATGAGCCACACGATCTCCGCGACAGGCAAACCCTTCGGATTGCAATGGGTATGCCAGGTGCTCGACTTTCCGCGCTCCACGATCTATGCCGAGCGCGCCAGGGCGCTCAACAAGGTCACCCCACTTTGCTTGCCCCTGTCCGACGTGGCCCGAAGCCCAAGGCGCCCGATCACGAGCGGCTCGCAGCTGTTCAGGTCGATCTGACTCGCACGCCGTTCGTCGGCGAAGGGGGCGCGCAAGGTCTGGGCACGCTTGCGCATTCAGGACGGCATCCGCATGTCCCGCGCCCGTGTCTCGCCGCTGTCCGCCAAAACGGCCTGCTTTCGCCCCATCGGCAACCGCAGAAACCGCCCAATGCTCACGATGGTCGAATGACGACTGATCGACCTAACGAGACGTGGGGCACCGATGGCGCCAAGGTTCAAACCGTCGATGAGGGCCTGGTCTGGATCTTCGCTGCGGTTGATCATTGCGACGCGGCGTGTGTTGGCATCCACGTCACCAAAATGGGCGACCACTTTGCCGCACTGGAGCCAATCAGCCAAGGGGTGCGCGAGCAGTTCGGATCGGTCGAAGCTGACGCCGGCCGCGGACTGTCCCTGCGAATGGATCACGGCTCGCAGTACAGGTCGGACGACTGCCGCGCCCAGATCAAGTTCTGGGGGGATTACGCCGAGCTAGGCCTTCGTCGCTGAGCCGCAGACCAACGGCGTCGCCGAGCGTTTCAATCGGACCATGAAGGAGCAAGCCATCCACGGACGGCTGTTCAACAACGTTGAAGAAGTTCGTGCTGCCGCCGTCGCGTTTAAGGACCGATACAATCGCGAATGGTGTCTCGAAAAATTGGGCTTCAAGACACCCCTCGAAGCCCGTCAGGCACCGCTTTTTCCACTTGCCGCCTGATCGCCAAATCGTGTCTAAACAACCCGATCCGGCGTCGCCCCATTCGTAGTTGAAGGTTGGGGCGGCAGGGTTTCGTGGGCTAGGCGGACTTCAAGTCATGGTCAACGCGTTTATCGGTCGGACGATGCAAGGCAACGGCGAGCATCCAGAGCTCGTCGGTACCGCCGAGCTTACGGAATCGCTTCTCAACTTCCAGGAAGCCAGTGGCCGCCCATTGCATCGCTATGTCGACATCGCGATAGCGGTCGACCCGGCCGCTGACGCGGCCGCACCGCGCCGTTCGGATGCTTGATCAGGTTCGTCGTCGCCAGGCTGCGGATCAGCCGCGGCGTCAGGTCCAGGCGGTTGACCGTGAACGTTTCCTCAAGCCCCTCAAGCAGCGAAGCCGCCGCGTCCGGAGGTCGGTCTTCAACCATGCCGCCTAGGCCTTCAGCCGAGCTGAGGCCGTCGTCGGCCGGCAGCTTGTACGCGGCACGCATGCCCGAGGCGACCTGCTGTCGGGTCTGCTTCGGCAGCCGTTCGGTCACGTTGCGAATCTTGTGGGTCCGGCACCGCTGGACGTGGGCACGTTCGCCGAACACTGCCTCGATCGCCGAGCGCAGCGCCTTGGACCCATCAATCACGAACAGATAGTCCCGGTCGGTCGCCAGCCGGCGTTCGATCAGGCTATTCAGCAGGTCCTTAACGACTTCGGCGTTCTCGCTCGAACCGCTCGCCAGCCCCATCAAATGCTTCTGGGCGTCGCTCTCGACGCCAATCTCGGTGAGGATATGGGACCCATCGGCGATGATACCGTCCAGGTAGATGGCTAGGATGTCGTGATCCTCGAAGCGCCGCTCCATCAGCCCGTCAAGCTTCTTCTTGCTCGCCTTCACGAACTCGCGCGAGACGCTGCTCTTCGAGATGCCGACGGTGTGCGCCATTTCAGGCAACACCTCGTCCTATTTTCGGGTCGACACGCCGCTGACCATGATGTCGTACATGCGCTGCGTGAGCCGTTCGTCGTCGCGCAGCTGCGTGTAGGCGGGAATCGGCACTTCCTTGCCGCGCTTGTCCCGCAGCCGGGGCCGC
>JAYFRX010000306.1:2892-3703 GCA_040946945.1 Burkholderia sp.
GATGCGCGTGTTCTGGATCAGATCGCGCATCGGAAGCCACAACTGTTCGTGCTCGGCAAAGCTGGCGCGCAGGGCCTCGTGCTCCTGTTTGCTGACGACCGTCAGCGGCAACTTGGCGCGACGCCCAGGTTTCTTGGTAGGCTTCATCTCGGCGGTTCTCCTGTTCTCGAGCTTGGTCTTTGAAACCCAATTCTCTCGGATTCCTGCGGGAACCGCCGCCTTCAACCTTTAACTATTTTCCTGATTAGTTACTTGACTCCGAAGCAGGCATGAAACGAAGTATCGTTCGCCAGATGCTTACGGAGCGTGCGCTATACCCATGAACAGAATCCAGTTTTAGGCTGGTCAGTCGATGAAAGAATTTCAGGAGCAGTACGGCAACGAAGCGCAATGCGAGGCCGCGCTGGTCGAGTCTCGCTGGCCCGATGGCTGGGTGTGCTCTCGATGCAAGGGCACGCGCTACGCCAGCGCCTACAACGGCCGGCGACTGTGGGAATGCCTGAGCCAGTCCTGCCGGTACCAATGCTCGGCGATCGTCGGAACGATATTCGAGAAGACGAAATTGCCGCTGACGACCTGGTGTCTGGCGATCTACCTGGTGACGCAGAGCAAGAACGCCATCAGCGGACTGGAGCTCAAACGCCAGCTGGGCGTGAGCTACAAGACGGTCTGGCTCATCAAGCATAAGTTGCTGGAGACCATGTGGCTGCGCGAAGAGCGACGCCGGCTCGACGAACGGGTCGAGGTCGACGACGCGTATCTGGGCGGGGAACGCTCCGGCGGTAAGGCTGGGCGTGGCGCGCCCGGCAAG
>JAYFRX010000307.1:0-3696 GCA_040946945.1 Burkholderia sp.
ACGAACCTGATCGAGAATCCGAACGGCGCGGTGCGCCGCGTCAGCGGCCGGGTCGACCGCTATCGCGATGTCGACATGGCGATGCGATGGGCGGCCACTGCCACTGGCTTCCTGGAAGCTGAGAAGCTGCTCGCCGTTGCCTTGCATCGTCCGACCGATAAACGCGTTGACCATGACTTGAAGTCCGCCTAACCTACGAAACCCTGCCGCCCCAACCTTCAACTACGAATGGGACGCCGCCTGTATCTAGCCTGAAGATCCTCACGTGCATGCTGCCCAAGATCTGAAAAATGGCTCATTTTTACCCACACGATTCCGCGAAGACCCAGGATAGAATTCGAGACAGCAATTATTCCTGCGCCGGCTCCGGTTTTTCTAGATACAGATTTGGGATAAAACGCATCCAAACTGCAGTCTGAGATGTTGAAGAAAGTAGACGTGCAGGAAGTTGCGCTGGCAGCGACGGAGGGCGCGCGTAGCGCGGCCGTAGACGCCGCCGGTGCCGCCGAATTCAAGCGCTGGTCCGTCGGGCGCAAACGCCCTGTCGTCCTGCGCTTGCTGCGCGGCGAATCGATTGACGCGGTGTCTCGCGAAGTTGGCGTCACGATCGCCGAGCTCGAACAATGGCGCGAACTCGCCCTGGCAGGCATCGAAGCCGGTCTGAAGTCGCGCCAGACCGATCCGTTGGAAGTCAAGCTCAAGGAAGCCGTGCATCGCGTCGGCGAACTGACCATGGAGGTCGAAATGCTGCGCATGGAGCGCGAGCGGCAGGAGCGCCGCCCTTTGAGCGTCCGGAGCTCGTCGACATGAGCCACACGATCTCCGCGACAGGCAAACCCTTCGGATTGCAACGGGTATGCCAGGTGCTCGACTTGCCGCGCTCCACGATCTATGCCGAGCGCGCCAGGGCGCTCAACAAGGTCACCCCACTTGCCCCTGTCCGACGTGGCCCTAAGTCCAAGGTGCCAGGTCACGAGCGGCTCGCAGCCGTTCGCGCCGATCTGACTCGCACGCCGTTCGTCGGCGAAGGGGCGCGCAAGGTCTGGGCACGCTTGCGCATTCAGGACGACATCCGCGTGTCCCGCGCCCGTGTCTCGCCGCTGATGCGCGCGAACACGGCCTGCTTTCGCTCTATCGGCAACCGCAGAAACCGCCCAATGCTCACGATGGTCGAATGACGACTGATCGGCCTAACGAGATGTGGGGCGCCGATGGCACCAAGGTTCAAACCGTCGATGAGGGCCTGGTCTGGATCTTCGCTGCGGTTGATCATTGAGACGCGGCGTGTGTTGGCATCCATGTCACCAAAGTGGGCGACCGCTTTGCCGCACTGGAGCCAATCAGCCAAGGGGTGCGCGAGCAGTTCGGATCGGTCGAAGCTGATGCCGGCCGCGGACTGTCCCTGCGAATGGATCACGGCCCACAGTACAGGTCGGACGATTTCCGCGCCCAGCTCAAGTTCTGGGGGATTACGCCGAGCTAGGCCTTCGTCGCTGAGCCGCAGACCAACGGCGTCGCCGAGCGTTTCAATCGGACCATGAAGGAGCAAGCCATCCACGGACGGCTGTTCAACCACGTTGAAGAAGTTCGTGCTGCCGCCGTCGCGTTCAAGGATCGATAGAATCGCGAATAGCGTCTCGAAAAACTGGGCTTCAAGACACCCCTCGAAGCCCGTCAGGCAGCGCTCTTACCGCTTGCCGCCTGATCGCAAAATCGTGTCTAAAAACAACCGGATCCGGTACAGAAGCTTGGCAAGCCCGCTCGCAAATCGAAGACCTACTCGTTAGCCGAGCGGCCGTCGCGGCCCAAGGGGGCACGGATCGCTTACGCTCATCCGAATCTCCGGTCCGCCACGAAGGGGTTGCTCTCGCGCTCGTCGCCGAAGGTCGACATCGGGCCATGGCCCGGCACGAAAGTGACGTCGTCGCCGAGCAGCCAGAGCTTCTCGCGGATCGAGCGCAGCAGGTCCTCGTGGTTGCCGCGCGGGAAGTCGGTGCGGCCGATTGAGCCGGCGAACAGCACGTCGCCGACGATCGCCAGCCGGTGCGCGCGGCTGAAGAACACCACGTGGCCCGGCGTGTGGCCGGGGCAGTGATAGACCTCCAGGGTTTCCTCGCCGACCGTGACGGTGTCGCCGTCGCCAAGCCAGCGTGTCGGCTCGAAGGCCTCGGCCCCGCCGCCGAAGCCGAAACGCTGGCTCTGCGCCGGCAGCTGGTCGATCCAGAAGCGCTCGTCCTCGTGCGGCCCCTCGATCGGCACGCCATAGTGCTCGGCTAGCGCCTTGGCGCCGGCACAATGGTCAACGTGGCCGTGCGTGATCAGCACTTTCTCGACCTTGGCCTGCTGCCGCTCGACCTCGCCGCGGATCAGCTCGAGATCGCCGCCCGGATCGACGACGGCGGCGCGCCCAGTCTGTTCGCAGACGATCAGCGAACAGTTTTGCTGGAACGGTGTGACGGGTATCAGCGTGACTTTCATGGCGGCGGGGGCGGCTGCGCCGTAGTAGCGGGGAAAGACTCGATTGTACTGGCTCGTCTGTTCGGGCGCGCCCTTGGGCGGCCCGGCCGGACGGCCAGCGGCCCGCCGCCGCTGGCACGCGCGCCGGCCGTCGCGCAGCGGCCGTACCCGGGACTGCATTATAGTGCGAATCAATCAAGGAGACAGGCCGTTTTCCGGGACGCCATTTTCATTTCGTAAGCGATCCGTGAACCTGTACCGGATCCGGTTGTTTAGACACAATTTTTCGATCAGGCGGCAAGTGGCAAGAGGGCTGCCTGACGAGCTTCGAGGGGGGACTTGAAGCCCAGGTTTTCGAGACGCTATTCGCGATTGTATCGATCCTTGAACGCGACGGCGGCAGCACGAACTTCTTCAACGTTGTTGAACAGACGCCCGTGGATCGCCTACTCCTTCATGGTCCGATTGAAACGCTCGGCGACGCCGTCGGTCTGCGGCTCGGCAACGAAGGCGTAGCTCGGCGTAATCCGCCAGAACTCCCGCTGGGCGCGGAAGTCGTCCGGCTTGTACTGCGAGCCGTGATCTATTCGCAGGGACAGTCCGCGGCCGGCGTCAGCTTCGACCAATCCGAACTGCTCATGCACCCCTTGGCTGATTGGCTCCAGTGCGGCAAAGCGGTCGCCCACCTTGGTGAGTGGATGGGCGGTGTCCCAAAAATAGTCCTGATTAGTTACTTGACTCCGAGACTCTTAACACACGGCGAGGATGAGGTTTTGTCGTAACGGCAGCCCGAAGCAGGCGCGGCGCCATCGCGGGCAAATCGAAACGGCGGTTGAAACCGTAGGCGAATTCAGCGAGATAGCGATGGGCATATTTGGCGTGATCGATAGCGTGGTACGTGCCCTTGGGGGCTGTTTTCAGGTTGCCGAGCATCATGCTGCCTGATTAGTTACTTGACTCCGAAGCAGGCATGAAATCAAGTATTGTTTGCCAGATGCTTACGGAGCGTGCGCCATGCCCATGAACAGAATCCAGTTTCAGGCCGGTCTGTCGATGAAAAAATTTCAAGAGCAGTACGGCAACGAAGCGCAATGCGAGGCCGCGCTGGTCGGGTCTCGCTGGCCCGATGGCTGGGTGTGCCCTCGATGCAAGGGCACGCGCTACGCCAGCGCCTACAACGGCCGGCGACTGTGGGAATGCCTGAGCCAGTCCTGCCGGTACCAATGCTCGTCGATCGTC
>JAYFRX010000308.1:0-3659 GCA_040946945.1 Burkholderia sp.
GGCATTCCCACAGTCGCCGGCCGTTGTAGGCGCTGGCGTAGCGCGTGCCCTTGCATCGAGGGCACACCCAGCCATCGGGCCAGCGAGACTCGACCAGCGCGGCCTCGCATGGCGCTTCGTTGCCGTATTGCTCCTGAAATTCTTTCATCGACAGACCGGCCTGAAACTAGATTCTGTTCACGGGCATGGCGAACGCTCCGTAAGCATCTGGCGAACGATACTTGATTTCATGTCTGCTTCGGAGTCAAGTAGCTAATTAGGTAGACTCATACTGCCTACACTTCTTGAAGGAGTCCTTCGGGCAGTGGTGGGACTACGAACGCGAAGGTTGGGCAGGTCGTTTCTTCGACAACTGGAAGGCGAGTTTGATCTGAAAAATGGCTCATTTTTACCTACGTTACCTACACGATTCCGCGAAGACCCGACAAAAAAATCATCATGCTGCAATCACAGCTCGAACCGGATCAGCGCGCCTGAGGGCGGCCTAGCAAGCGCCGGGGCCGCGTCAGGCACCGGAAATGAGGAACCGCTTGCCTTGAATTCACCGCTAGAAGCACCCGCTGACGCTCAGCGCGACGAATCGTCCGCCGCGTCTTCGCGCGCGGCCCCCCCCCAGCCCCTCGCCACGCCGAGTCGCAGGCGCGTCAATGAACTCGACGCGATCTTCGTCGAGGGGGGGCTGCTCGCGCGCGTTCTCGACGGATATCGGCCGCGTGCCTCGCAGATCGATATGGCGCGCGCGGTGGCTGCTGCGATGGAGGCGTCGGCGCGCAAGCTGCCCGAGCCCGAGATCTTCGATGCGCGCAAGCGCCCGGCCCGCAAGCTCCAGGCGAGCGAGACCGCGCCGGCCAGCGACGATGCGCGCGGCGACAGCGCCGCCACCGCCGAAGAAGACGGCGCCGACAACACCCTGATCGTCGAGGCCGGCACCGGCACCGGCAAGACCTATGCCTACCTCGTGCCAGCCATGCTGTGGGGCGGCAAGGTGATCGTCTCGACCGGCACCAAGCATCTCCAGGACCAGCTGTTCCAGCGCGACATCCCGACCATGCGCGACGCGCTCGCCGTGTCTGTCACGATCGCGATGCTCAAGGGACGTTCCAACTACCTCTGCCATTACTACCTACAGCGCACGGCCAACAACGGCCGCCTGCCGACCCGACAGGACACCGCCTACCTGCAGGAGATCGTTCGTTTCGCCAAGCTCACGCGCAGCGGGGACAAGGCCGAGCTGGCCAGCGTGCCCGAGACGGCGCCGGTCTGGTCGATGGTCACCTCGACGCGCGACAACTGTCTCGGCCGGGACTGCCCGCACTACAAGGAATGCTTCGTGATGCAGGCGCGCCGGGAGGCGCAGCAGGCCGACGTGGTGGTGGTGAACCACCACCTGTTCTTTGCCGACATCATGCTGCGCGATACCGGTATGGCCGAACTGCTGCCGAGCGCGAACACCATCATCTTCGACGAGGCACATCAATTGCCGGAGACGGCGACGCTGTTCTTCGGCGAGACGCTGTCGACCACGCAGATGCTCGCGCTCGCGCGCGATACGGTGGTCGAGGGCCTGTCGCATGCGCGCGACGCGGTGGAGTGGGTCAAGCTCGGCACCGCGCTGGAGCGCGCGGCGCGCGACGTGCGGCTCGCGTTCGCCGACGGCGGCATCGTGCGCGTCTCGCTGGCGCAACTCGGCGAGGATCATCCGCTGTTCGGCGCGCTCGACGATGTCGATACCGCGCTCGACGCGCTCGCCTCGGCGCTGGCCGGGCAGGCCGAGCGCGCCGAATCTCTAGGTGCCTGCCTACGCCGCGCGCGCGAGTTGCAGGGTATCCTGGCCGGCTGGGTCGCGCCCGATGCGGCGGCCAACGTGGCGAAAACCGTGAAGGAAGTGACGGCCGGCGGCGAGGCAGCCGAGGCGAAGCGCGATGACCCAGGCGAGAATGTGCGCTGGGTCGAGGTGTTCTCGCAGACGGTGCAGTTGCAAGAAACGCCGCTGTCGGTCGCGCCGATCTTCGCTAAGCAGCGCGCCGGTGTGCCGCGCGCCTGGATCTTCACCTCGGCGACGCTGTCGGTGCGCGGCGACTTCACGCACTACGCGGCGCAGATGGGGCTCAGCTCGCGACGCTCGATGACGCTGCCCAGCCCCTTCGACTATCCTGCGCAGGGCCTGCTCTATGTGCCGCGCGACCTGCCGCAGCCGTCCTCGCCAATGTTCACCGATGCGATGTTCGATGCGGCGCTGCCGGCCATCGAAGCCTCGGGCGGCGGCGTGTTCATGCTATGCACCACGCTGCGCGCAGTCGACCGGATCGCCTCCAAGCTGCGCGAGACCATCGAGGCGCGCGGCTGGAACATGCCCCTGCTGGTGCAGGGCGACGCGAGCCGCACCGAATTGCTGGACCGCTTCCGTGCCTACGGCAGTGCGATCCTGGTCGGCAGCCAGAGTTTCTGGGAAGGCGTGGACGTGCGCGGCGACGCGCTATCGCTGGTAGTGATCGACAAGTTGCCGTTCGCGCCACCCGACGATCCGGTGCTAGCCGCGCGGCTCGATGCGCTGACCAAGAAGGGCTTGAGCCGGTTCGCCGTGCATCAGCTGCCGCAGGCGGTGATCCTGCTGAAGCAGGGCGCGGGGCGCCTGATCCGTGCCGAGACCGATCGCGGCGTGCTGATGATCTGCGACACGCGGCTGGTCGACAAGCCTTACGGCCGGCGCATCTGGCAGAGCCTACCGCCTTTTAAGCGCACGCGCGAGATCGACGTGGTGCGCGAGTTCTTCGAGGAAGGCGGGCGCGGGATCTGCGCCTGAACCGTCTCGGCAGGCAACTCCGCCGCCGTCAAATAAAAAACCGGGTCTTCGCGGAATCGTTTGGGTAAATTTCGTCATGAAAACGCCTGATAGCGAATATGGGAGGGGGTTTGCGAGATTCGGATGTTGCGAAAAAGCTGGCATGATTTCCGCGATGGCTACTTCACGCAAACGAAAGCGTCTGTCCGACGCGTACCGCTTCGAAGGATTCCCTCCTTTCAAAGAGATCCACGGCGTGTTCGGCGATCGAGTCGCACCCGTCATCGCGCTGGTTCGGCGCTCAAAAAAATGCGTCGGCTCCGGTTTTCTAGACACAGATTTGGGGTAAAACGCATCCAAACTGGAGTCTGAGATGTTGAACAAGGTAGACGTGCAGGAAATTCCGCTGGCGGCGACGGAGGGCGCGCGTAGCGCGGCCGTAGACGCCGCCAGCGCCGCCGAATTCAAGCGCTGGTCCGTCCCCCGGTCGCAAACGCGCCGTCGTCCTGCGCTTGCTGCGCGGCGAATCGATTGACCCGGTGTCTCGCGAAGTTGGCGTCACAATCGCCGAGCTCGAACAATGGCGCGAACTCGCCCTGGCAGGCATCGCAGCCGGTCTGAAGTCGCGCCAGACCGATCCGTTGGGAGTCAAGCTCAAGGAAGCCGTGCATCGCCTCGGCTAACTGAGCATGGAGGTCGAAATACTGCGCATGGAACGCGAGCGGCAGGAGCGTCGCCCTTTGATCGCCAGGAGCTCGTCGACATGAGCCACACGATCTCCGCGACAGGCAAACCCTTCGGATTGCAACGGGTATGCCAGGTGCTCGACTTTCCGCGCTCCACGATCTATGCCGAGCGCGCCAGGGCGCTCAACAAG
>JAYFRX010000309.1:0-3658 GCA_040946945.1 Burkholderia sp.
GTTCGCAGCGAAAATCGCGTGACGTTGCCGGAAACCTTGCCCACCGACGGCACCACTACCCGTCCAGCGAACTTCTGCGCAGATCGCCCGCCTCCTCTGGCGTTTTGAAATTCCTATGCGTCAAGCGAGCGACGCGTTGGGCGGGTTACGCGCTCAGCCAGCAAAAACGTACACGCATTGAGCAGGTGTTCGGATGGGGCAAGACAGTCGGACGAATTAGACAAGCGATGCATCGAGAACTTGAACGTGTAGACCAGTTCTTCGTGCTGACGCAGGTCGGGTACAACCTAACGCGTATGCGCGCACTTGCCGGTTGAGGGGCAGAAAGAAATAGATAACACCGATATGCTGACCCCGCGAGCAACGTCGAATGCCCGCGAACGTGTTCCGCGTTTCAAACGTGCGAACCCAGCATCCGTCGCAATTCATCTAAGCGCATCAACGACGGATACTTCAACGGCCTGCTAGTCGACTCAAATCGGCATTCTAGCGCGCAAGCCGGGCACCGGGCCGCTCTCGTGCGCCCGGGTGCGTGCATACAACACACGAAATCACTAAATCAGTGCAAAATTTGCTCTCAGGGACAAATAGGCATTATTTTGGTGCGTCTCTCTCGTTTTTGCTTATGTTTGGTGCATTGAATGCGCTGAGCCGAGCCGGTCAAGCCTCGAAAGCGCGCGGGCCAGCCCTGTTCCGGCGCGGATCGCCGCCCGCCGCGCCGAACTGGCACATGGATGGCATGGAAGCTGCTTTATTGGTTCCGGTCAAGCCGGCCCCTTGCTGCGCTCCAGCACCGAAGTCGAAATCATCCGCTTAACGGAGGCGGTCCCAGTCCCCCGGATTTGTTTAATCAGGAGAAGAGGTTATGAGTAAAACCGTCGCCGACGTCATGCAGCTCGTGCAGGACGAGGACGTCAAGTTTGTCGATTTCCGCTTCACGGACACGCGCGGCAAGGAACAGCACGTGTCGGTGCCGGTGTCGGCTTTCGACGAAGACAAGTTCGAAAGCGGCCATGCATTCGACGGTTCGTCGATCGCAGGCTGGAAGGGGATCGAAGCTTCGGACATGCTGCTCATGCCGGATCCGGGCGCGGCCTTCATCGACCCGTTTTACGAAGAATCGACTCTGGTGCTGACCTGCGACGTGGTCGAGCCGGCCGACGGCAAGGGCTATGAGCGCGACCCGCGCTCGCTGGCCAAGCGCGCGGAAGCCTACCTGAAGAGCACGGGCATCGGCGATACGGCCTTCTTCGGTCCGGAGCCGGAATTCTTTATTTTCGACTCGGTCCAGTGGAACACGGACATGTCGGGCACCTTCGTGAAGATCAATTCCGAGGAAGCCCCATGGTCGTCGGGCAAGAACTTCGAAGGCGGCAACACGGGCCACCGTCCGGGCACCAAGGGCGGCTACTTCCCAGTCGCGCCGGTCGACACGTTCCAGGACATCCGTTCGGAAATGTGCCTTCTGCTCGAGCAGATCGGCATCCCGGTCGAAGTGCACCACCACGAAGTGGCGGGCCAGGGCCAGAACGAAATCGGCACGAAGTTCTCGACCTTGGTCGAGCGCGCCGACTGGACGCAATGGCTGAAGTACATCGTCCACAACGTCGCGCACTCCTACGGCAAGACGGCGACTTTCATGCCGAAGCCGGTGGTCGGCGACAACGGCTCGGGCATGCACGTGCACCAGTCGATCTGGAAGGACGGCCAGAACCTGTTCGCGGGTAACGGCTACGCCGGCCTGTCGGAAACGGCGCTGTTCTACATCGGCGGCATCATCAAGCACGCCTGTGCGCTGAACGCGATCACCAACCCGACGACAAACTCGTACAAACGTCTGGTCTCGCACTTCGAGGCACCGGTCAAGCTGGCCTACTCGGCACGCAACCGCTCGGCATCGATCCGCATTCCGCACGTGTCGAACCCGAAGGGCCGCCGTATCGAGACGCGCTTCCCGGATCCGATGGCGAACCCGTACCTGTGCTTCTCGGCCCTGCTGATGGCAGGTCTGGACGGCATCCAGAACAAGATCCATCCGGGCGAGGCCGCCGACAAAAACCTGTACGACCTGCCGCCGGAAGAGGATGCAAAGATCTCGACAGTCTGCGCTGGCCTGGACCATGCGCTCGAGGCACTCGACAAGGATCGCGAGTTCCTGACGCGCGGCGGCGTGTTCACCGATGCGATGATCGACGCGTACCTGGGCCTGAAGGAACAGGAACTCGCGAAGTTCCGCATGACCACGCACCCGGTCGAGTTCGAGATGTACTACTCGCTGTAAACGTGGCGATGGCGCTTCGTCACGTCATCGAGCGAAGCGCCATCCTGCCGTCCGGCTTCTCCGGGAGCGAGAGCTTCCCGGCAGCCGGGCACACGCGAAGGGGACGGCGTTGGGCCGTCCCTGTTTCATTGCACCGTTTTACCAGTCATGAGCGGACATCCACGCAAGATGGTTCTGAAGAAGCTGATCAAGGCCAGGGCAGGGCAGGGCAGCCGAAGAGGCTATCGCGGACGACGAGAGGCTGCTGCGCTCGGGGCTGCTGAACGGGCTCGAGGCGCTGCCGACGCTGGTGCTGGTGCTTGATCGCCGCACGCTGCGGATCGCCTTCGCGAACCCGTCGGCCGAGGCCGGCGCTCGATATCTCGCGCCGCCAGCTGGCGCAGATGCCGTGGAGCGACCTGTTCCCGAACTCGACCGAGCTGGCGACCACCTCACTGCAATTAGCGAGGGCCGTTTACAGGCCACCCACCTCGACACTGTGCTCGAGCGACACGGCCGCGAGGCGCTGCACGGGCATGCGATCGTGGGTTTCCTGGAGGGCGCGCCCGACTACGTGCTGGTCGAGCTGTTCGAGAACGAGCGGCAGTCGCGCACCGACCGCGAGGAGCGGATCCACGACCTGACCGCGATCAACAAGCACCTAATCCGCAATCTCGCGCACGAGATCAAGAACCCGCTCGGCGTCATCCGCGGCGCGGCGCAACTGCTCGAGTTCGAGCTATCGGAGCGCGAGCGCGGCGAGCTGCGCGAGTACACGCAGGTCATCATCAAGGAATCCGATCGGCTGCAGACGCTGGTCGACCGGCTGCTGGAGCCACACCGGCATCCGCACATCGTCGGCGACGTCAACGTGCACGAGGTTTGCGAGCGCGTATGCGCTGTGATGCTGGCCGAATTCCCGCGCAGGCTGACCATCGAGCGCGGCTACGACGTCAGCGTGCCCAAACTGCGGGGCGACAAGGAGCAGCTGATCCAGGCGCTGCTCAACATCGTGCGCAACGCCGCGCAGGCGATGCGCACATCGAATTGCGCACCCGCGTGGCGCGCAAGATCACGCTCTGCAAGAGGCTGTTCAAGCTGGCACTGCACTTGCACGTGATCGACAACGGACTTGCACGTGATCGACAACGGCCCCGGCATTCCCGAGGCCATCCGAGACCGGATCTTCTATCCGCTGGTGTCGGGGCGAGAGTACGGCAGCGGCTTCGGCCCCACGCTCGCGCAGACCTTCGTGCAGCAGCACGATGTAATGATCAAGGTAAGCCGCTGCGCGGCGACTAAAACCGTCGGTATGCAGAAGCGATCGCTCGCAGTGATGTAGGCGCGCAGAAAGCCGAAGATGCTAGAGTCGAATACATCGCGCGCATCGGGGAGGAC
>JAYFRX010000310.1:0-3632 GCA_040946945.1 Burkholderia sp.
GGTCCTCCCCGATGCGCGCGATGTATTCGACTCTAGCATCTTCGGCTTTCCGCGCGCCTACATCACTGCGAGCGATCGCTTCTGCATACCGACGGTTTTAGTCGCCGCGCAGCGGCTTACCTTGAGCTTGACTTCCAACGGATCGGTCTGGCGCGACTTCAGACCGGCTGCGATGCCTGCTAGGGGGGACTTCGCGCCATTGTTCGAGCTCGGCGATCATGGTGCCAACTTCACGAGACACTGCGTCAATCGATTCGCCGCGCAGCAAGCGCAGGACGACAGCGCGTTTGCGCCCGACGGACCAGCGCTTGAATTCGGCGGCGCTGGTGGCGTCTAGGGCCGCGCTACGCGCGCCCTCCGTCGCCGCCAGCGCAACTTCTTGCACGTCTACCTTCTTCAACATCTCAGACTCCAGTTTGTATGCGTTTTACCCCAAATCTGTGTCTAGAAAAACCGGAGCCGCCGCGGGACGACATCCGCGTGTCCCCGCGCCCGTGTCTCGCCGCTGATGCGCGAACACGGCCTGTTTTCGCCCCATCGGCAACCGCAGAAACCGCCCAATGCTCACGATGCTCGAATGACGACTGATCGGCCTAACGAGATGTGGGGCACCGATGGCGCCAAGGTTCAAACCGTCGATGAGGGCCTGGTCTGGATCTTCGCTGCGGTTGATCATTGCGACGCGGCGTGTGTTGGCATCTACGTCACCAAAGTGGGTGACCGCTTTGCCGCACTGGAGCCAATCAGCCGAGGGGTGCGCGAGCAGTTCGGATCGGTCGAAGCTGATGCCGGCCACGGACTGTCCCTGCGAATGGATCACGGCTTGCAGTACAGGTCGGACGATTTCCGCGCCCAGCTCAAGTTCTGGGGGATTACGCCGAGCTACGCTTTTGTAGCCGAGCCTCAGACCCACGGCGTCGCCGAGCGTTTCAATCGGACCATGAAGGAGCAAGCCATCCACGGACGGCTGTTCAACAACGTTGAAGAAGTTCGTGCCGCCGCCGTCGCGTTCAAGGACCGATACAATTGCGAATGGCGTCTCGAAAAACTGGTCTTCAAGACCCCCCTCAAAGCTCGTCAAGCACCGCTCTTGCCACTTGCCGCCTGATCGCAAAATCGTGTCTAAACAACCGGATCCGGTACAGACCAATATCGTGCTGCAGTGGCCGCTGCCGGTTGCGGTGGCGCATAACGGCGGCACGGCGATCCTGCTGCTGTTGCTGGTCATGTTAAAATTCCTCCTGGTTAGTTACTTGCCTCCGAGACGATCAACACACGGCGAGGATGAGGTTTTGTCGTAACGGCGGCCCGAAGCAGGCGCGGCACCATCGCGGGCAAATCGAAACGGCGGTTGAAACGGTAGGCGAATGCAGCGAGATAGCGGTGGGCATATTTGGCGTGATCGATAGCCTGGTACGTGCCCTTGAGGGCTGTTTTCAGGTTGCGAGCATCCGTGTTGACCCAGCGGAACTCGGGGGGCGCTGCGCGGCCTGATGGCCACCGCCCGTGACATGGCGCTCATGACTGGCAGCCTTTTGCGTCACGCCGTCGAAATACCACAGGCCATCGGAAACGACGCACGCAGTGCGCATCAGGCTGCTGGCCGCCCAGACCTCAAGGGCCGCTTTGGTAAAGCCCGACACGGGCGAGAAGCCGCATGAATAGAGGACGGCCATCGTCAGAGGTCTGCACGGCCGCTACAAACGGCGTCTTGCCGGGCGCGCCGCGCCCCAGCCTTACCGCCGGAGCTTTCCCCGCCCAGATACGCGTCGTCGACCTCGACCCGTTCGTCGAGCCGGCGTCGCTCTTCGCGCAGCCACATGGTCTCCAGCAACTTGTGCTTGATGAGCCAGACCGTCTTGTAGCTCACGCCCAGCTGGCGTTTGAGCTCCAGTCCGCTGATGGCGTTCTTGCTCTGCGTCACCAGGTAAATCGCCAGAAACCAGGTCGTCAGCGGCAATTTCGTCTTCTCGAATATCGTTCCGACGATCGACGAGCATTGGTACCAGCAGGACTGGCTCAGGCATTCCCACAGTCGCCGGCCTTTGTAGGCGTTGGCGTAGCGCGTGCCCTTGCATCGAGGGCACACCCAGCCATCGAGCCAGCGAGACCCGACCAGCGCGGCCTCGCATTGCGCTTCGTTGCCGTATTGCTCCTGAAATTCTTTCATCGACAGACCGGCGAAACTGGATTCTGTTCATGGGCATGGCGCACGCTCCGTAAGCATCTGGCGAACGATACTTGGTTTCATGCCTGCTTCGGATTCAAGTAACTAATCAGGAAATTTCGAATCCTTTCAAGTCGTCCCGGCCGCGTCGCGCTCCCCGCGCGCGCCTGACGCCCCCGCGCACATGGAATCCATGCGTTCCCAGTCCTCCGGCAGCCGCCTGTCGCAGTATTTCACGTTGACCAAGCCGCGCGTCACCCAGCTCGCGGTGTTCTGCGCGGTCATCGGGATGTTCCTCGCCACGCCGGGCATGGTGCCGCTGCGCGTGCTGATCGGCGGCACCGTCGGCATCTGGCTGCTGGCCGGCGCCGCGTTCGCGATCAACTGCCTGGTCGAACAGAAGATCGACGCGAAGATGCGCCGAACCGCCTGGCGCCCGTCGGCGCGCGGCGAGATCACCACGCCGCAGATCCTGGCCTTCTCGACGGTGCTGGGCGGGGCGGGCGCCTGGACGCTTTACACCTTCACCAATCCGCTGACGATGTGGTTGACGATCGCCACCTTCGTCGGTTACGCGGTCATCTACACGCTGCTGCTCAAGCCCGCCACGCCGCAGAACATCGTGATCGGCGGCGCCTCGGGCGCGATGCCGCCGGCGCTTGGCTGGGCGGCGGTGACGGGCAGCGTGCCCGGCGATGCCTGGATCCTGGTACTGATCATCTTCGTCTGGACTCCGCCGCACTTCTGGGTGCTCGCGCTCTATCGCGTCAAGGACTACGAGAACTCGGGCCTGCCGATGTTGCCCGTCACGCACGGCGCGAAGTTCACGCGCCTGCATATCCTGCTCTATACTGTGATCCTGTTCGCGGCGACGCTGATGCCCTTCATCTCGGGCATGAGCGGGGTGGTTTACCTGGCCAGCGCAGTGGTGCTCGGCGCGATCTTCCTCGCCCACGCGTGGAAGGTCTACGCCGATTATTCCGATGCGCTCGCACGGCGCGCGTTCCGCTACTCGATCGTCTACCTGTCGCTGCTGTTCGTCGCGCTGCTGGTGGACCACTACGCGCGTGAGTTGCTCGGTTTCTGAATCCGCACGTAAGAGGTCAGTTCAAAAACCAATGAGGGGCTGTTTACTTTCTCGGCAAGCTGTTAACCTTGGATGTCTGAACGACGGAACCCAAGGGATGGAAGCGCCAATCATTGATGACGAATTGTGGACACTGAGCGAACCGTTACTGCCGCCGCCCAAGCCCCGGCCCAAAGAGCATCCTGGTCGCCCACGGGTATCGGATCGGGCGGCGTTGAATGGCATCCTGTTCGTGTTGACAACCGGTCTGAGATGGAACTATCTGCCAACCGTATTGGGCTTTGGCTCCGGCCCGACCTGCTGGCGACGACTGAACGACTGGCGCAAAGCAGGAGTATGGAATCGACTGCACGAACCGCTGCTCGACAAATTGCGCGA
>JAYFRX010000311.1:0-3612 GCA_040946945.1 Burkholderia sp.
GCTGGGTTCGCAGCGAAAATCGCGTGACGTTGCCGGAAACCTTGCCCACCGACGGCACCACTACCCGTCCAGCGCACTTCTGCGCAGATCGCCCGCCTCCTCTGGCGTTTTGAAATTCCTATGCGTCGAGCGGCGGCAACTGGGTGACGTCGTTGCGGTTCGCGCCGGTCAGGATAGCGCTGATGGGAACGCCATTGGCATCTACGAGGATGGGGTGCTTGGAACCGGGTCGCGCGCGATCCGTGGGGTTCGGGCCAGTTTTTCCCCGCCCCAACAGTTCGTACCGACGAGGAATCGACGGCAGCGTATAAAAGATCGATCTGCCCGGCCTCGCGCAACGTGTCGAGCAGCAGTTCGTGCACAGTCGATCCCATACTCCTGCTTTGCGCCAGTCGTTAAGTCGTCGCCAGCAGGTCGCGCCGGAGCCAAAGCGCAATACGGTTGGCAGATGGTTCCATCGCAGACCGGTTTTCAACGCGAACAGGATGCCATTCAACGCGGCCCGATCGGATACGCGTGGGCGACCAGGATGCTCTTTGGGCCGGGGCTTGGGCGGCGGCAGTAACGGTTCGCTCAGTGTCCACAATTCGTCATCAATGATTGGCGCTTCCATCCCTTGGGTTCCGTTGTTCAGACATCCAAGGTTAACAGCTTGCCGAGAAAGTACACAGCCCCTCATTGGTTTTTGAACTGGCCTCTTAACACCCCGATCCGGCACACGCCCCCCCCCCACAGCGTCATAGTCTTCCAGTCCGCATCGGGGGGCGCACAGAACCGGCAGCACAATCTCTTCCAGTGGGTAACGGCACTGACGGCACCGCGGATTCTGCAACTCGACGAACGCATCCATGATCGGAGGCATCTCTCGTTTCGCCAAAAATCGAGAGTAAACCCCAGCACGCCGATGTTTACAACCACTCACTTCCCCCCGCTCACCCTTGCCACGCCGACCTCTTCATGCGGGAGCCCTGGTCGAATGAGCGCCGGCGTGCATCGTTTCGCGTTCGCGTGTTACGATGCGCTTAGCGTCGATTTAAAAGTGAAGGCCGGCGCCGCCGGCTGGAGTCGAAGCTGTGGTACCGCACCTGAAGCCCGCTGATGCCGACGCGTCGTGGGCTTTTTCGTTGGCCTCGCGGCCTTCAGTGGCGCGCCCCTAACGTGGCGCGCAGGAACCCGGATAAACCAAACATGGACGACTCTCTCAGCCTCGAAACCCTCGCGGTACGGGCGGGCACGCTACGCAGCGAATACAACGAACACTCGGAAGCGCTGTTCCTGACCTCCAGCTTCTGCTTCACGAGCGCCCAAGACGCCGCCACGCGCTTCGCGAATTCAGAGGACAACTACACGTATTCGCGTTTCACCAACCCGACCGTGACGGTGTTCCAAGATCGCCTGGCGGCGCTCGAGGGCGGCGAAGCCTGCATCGCGACGGCTTCGGGGATGGCGGCCATCATGTCGGTGGTGATGTCGGCGCTGCAGGCAGGCGACCACCTGGTCAGCTCGCGCAGCCTGTTCGGCTCGACGCTGGGCATGTTCTCGCAGATCTTCAGCAAGTTCGGCATCACCACCACCTTCGTCGATTCGACCGACCTGAACGCCTGGCGCAAAGCGGTGCGCTCCGAAACCAAGATGTTTTTCCTCGAGACGCCCTCGAACCCGCTCACCGAGCTGGCCGACATTGCCGCGATCTCGACCATCGCCAAGGAGGCGAAGGTGCTGTTCGTGGTCGACAACTGTTTCTGCAGCCCGGCGCTGCAGCAGCCGCTCAAGCTCGGCGCCGACGTGGTGATGCACTCGGCCACCAAGTTCCTCGACGGCCAGGGCCGCGTGCTGGGCGGCGCGCTGGTGGGCTCGAAGGAATTCATCACGGGCAAGGTGTTCCCGTTCGTGCGCAGCGCCGGGCCGACCCTGTCGGCCTTCAACGCCTGGGTGCTGCTCAAGGGCGTGGAGACGCTGTCGCTGCGCGTCGAGCGACAATCGGCAAACGCGCTGCAAATCGCGCGCTGGCTGGAGCAGCATCCGGCCGTCAATCGCGTGTTCTACCCCGGCCTCGAATCGCATCCGCAGTATGAGATCGCCAAGCGCCAGCAGAAGGCCGGCGGGGCGGTGGTGTCGTTCGAGCTCAAGGGGGACACGCCCGAGGCGCAGCGCGCCAATGCCTGGCGCGTAATCGACAATACCCGCGTGGTGTCGATCACGGCCAACCTGGGCGATACGCGTACCACCATCACCCACCCGGCTACCACCACGCATTCGCGCATCACGCCCGAGGCGCGCGCGGCGACGGGGATTTCTGAAGGCCTGATCCGGCTCGCGGTTGGGCTGGAACGCGCCGAGGACCTGCGCAATGACCTGGCGCGCGGGCTCGGCGGCTGAGCGAATCAGGCGTGCTCGAATCGAGCGGGGCCGACACGCAAAGCCGGCCCCGTTTGTCGCCGTCTGGTCAGGGCGTGGCCGTGCCCTCGGCGGCGCGCGCCGCCTCCACCATCGAGCGCAGCGTCGCTTCCAGCGGCGTGACCCGCAGCCCGCCGATGCGCTCGCGCAGTTTCGCGCGTGACGCTTTCAGTAAGCGGCTCGGTTGTAAGCGATCGATAAATCCGCTCTTACGGATTCCTGATTAGTTACTTGACCCCGAGACACTCAACACAAGCCGCGGATGAGGTTTTGTCGTAACAGCGGCCCGAAGCAAGCGCGGCACCATCGCCGGCAAATCGAAACGGCGGTTGAAACCGTAGACGAATTCAGCGAGATAGCGATGGGCATATTGGGGGTGATCGATAGCGTGGTACGTGCCCTTGAGGGCCGTTTTCAGGTTGCCAAGCATCGTGTTGACCCAGCGGAACTCGGGGCGCTGCGCGGCCTGACGGCCACCGCCCGTGACATGGCGCTCATGACTGGCAGCCTTTTGCGTCACGCCGTCGAAACACCACAGGCCATCGGAAACGACGCAAGCGGTCGGCATCAGGCTGCTGGCCGCCCAGACCTCAAGGGCCGCTTTGGTAAAGCCCGGCACGGGCGAGAGCCGCATGAACAGAGGGCGGCCATCGTCAGAGGTCTGCACGGCCGCTACAAACGGCGTCTTGCCGGGCGCGCCACGCCCACAGCCTTACCGCCGGAGCGTTCCCCGCCCAGATACGCGTCGTCGACCTCGACCCGTTCGTCGAGCCGGCGTCGCTCTTCGCGCAGCCACATGGTCTCCAGCAACTTGTGCTTGATGAGCCAGACCGTCTTGTAGCTCACGTCCATCTGGCGTTTGAGCTCCAGTCCGCTGATGGCGTTCTTGCTCCGCGTCACCAGGTAGATCGCCAGAAACCAGGTCGTCAGCGGCAATTTCGTCTTCTCGAATATCGTTCCGACGATCGACGAGCATTGGTACCGGCAGGACTGGCTCAGGCATTCCCACAGTCACCGGCCGTTGTAGGCGCTGGCGTAGCGCGTGCCCTTGCATCGAGGCCACACCCAGCCATCGGGCCAGCGAGACCCGACCAGCGCGGCCTCGCATTGCGCTTCGTTGCCGTACTGCTCCTGAAATTCTTTCATCGACAGACAGGCCTGAAACTGGATTCTGTTCATGGGCATGGCGCACGCTCCGTAAGCATCTGGCGAACG
>JAYFRX010000312.1:0-3601 GCA_040946945.1 Burkholderia sp.
GCTTCGCTCCACGCTTCCTCCCCACGCTCGGTCACCCTCACGCAGTTGCGCTTCGCTTCGTTCGCTGTGGTCAACTCACGGGAGGACTTACACCTCCAAGATTGCGCCCATGCTGGGCGCACCACAATAAAAAAGGCCCCCATAGCGGGGGCCTTTAGCGGCTAAAAAGCAGGGGTGCCCTGCCCTTCCTTCTTGGCGTTAAGACTCGCCGCGCAGCTTGTGGCGCGTGGCCTCTCCCCATTTCTTGACAACAAACGCCTGATGCTCCGGCAGTACGGCGCAGACCCGCTCATATCCGGGCGGAAGGCTGCGCGGGGCCTTGCCACCAGCGACCGCATCAAGCGCTTGCCTATCAAGGTCGGTTGACTCCAAAAGCATCGGTAACGGCGTTTCAAGCGCGTCCGCGATAGCTTCCATGATCTTCAAGGAGGGGTTGGCCTTGCCGTTGGTCAAGTCAGATAGAAACGATATGGAAATGCCCGCCTTTTCGGACAGTTCATGCTTCGTCATGCTGCGCTCATCAAGCAGGCGAAGGATGTTAGTAAAGAAGATGAGGTTGTACACAGTAGGCCGTCTGCCCTTGGTTGCGCGGTTGAAAAATTTTAGCCGCTAAAGTTCTTGACCCACGGAATAAGTTTAGCTAAACTGATGTTTCCTCAGACAAGGAGAATCATCAATGAGTGTCAACAAATTCCAATTTATCGGCAATCTTACCCGTGACGCCGATGTTCGGTATACAGGTAATGATCGGACGATTGGCACTTTCGACCTTGCTGTAACCGATGAATGGCGTGACAGCAAAGGCGAAAAGCAGGAAAAAACCAACTTCTTCCGAATTAAGACGTGGGATAAAACCGCTGAAAACGCGGGTAAGTACCTGGGAAAAGGGTCGCAGGTGTACGTTGAGGGTCGCATCGAAAACACGAAGTTCGAGAAGAACGGCGAGACGGTCTACGGCATGGATTTCATTGCCGATTACGTGCAGTACCTGCGCACCAAGGCTCCCGGTTCGCGCCAATCCGATCAACAGCCGGGCGACGACGAATAAGCCGAAATCGACGCCCCTGTTTCGCGGGGCGTTATCCTAACGACCTTTGAATAACGGCATTGTGCGGGAATTCCTTGATGCTGGTTTCCAAGGCCACTATTGGAGAGTGTGACTATGGCCGACCCAAAATTTGACGAACAGGCGTTTCGCGAGAAGCTGATCGCTGGCGGCATTGAGGCTTCGGCCGCCGGCGAGGTCGCTGCGCGTACCGCGCGTTCGCGCCGCACGGCCGCTGCGGAGGCCAAGCACGTCAAAGACATTGGGGCCGAGGCATCGCAAACGCTTTCCGAGCTGGCTGCGGCCGTGCTCGCGCGCGAGGACGTACCCCCTGCCCTGCAACGGGCCGCCGATCTTGCGCGCGAGGCTGACGAAATGAGCCGCGCCCTTACCCCGACCCGGAAAGGATCGACCATGCCGACAAAAAAACGAAAAAACGCGGTCGATGACGTGAGCGAGAAGGTCAGCGAGATCAAGCAGGCTGCCTTACTGCAAAAGACGACTGCCGAGCTTAAGGCGACGCAGCTATCGCTGTTCGACATAGCGCCGTGGGCCGACGACATGCGGGCCATGCCGAACGACTACATGCGGTCGGCCCTGTTCACGGTGCGCAACAAGAAGCAGAAGCGCATTGCGCTTGAGGACAAGGCGATTTTCCACGTCAACAAGGACGTGACCATCACTTACACCGGCATCGAGCTGCGCGCCGAGGACGACGAACTGGTGTGGCAACAGGTGTTGGAGTATGCCAAGCGTTTCCCCATCGGCCAGCCGGTTCACTTCACGATGTACCAGCTCTGTACGGACCTCGACTGGTCGATCAATGGCCGCTACTACAAGAAGGCCGAGCAATGCTTGAGCCGTCTACAGGCCACGGCCGTGCAAGTCACGTCCGAGCGGCTAGGTAAGCTCAAATCCATCTCGTTCATCAAGGAATTTGACATCATCGACCGAGGCACCAAGAAGGCTATGTGTCAGGTCGAAATCCCGGAACAGATGGTCTACCTGTTCGCCGGCGATCACTACTCGAAATTCGTATGGGACAAGTACCGCAAGCTGACGCCGATTGCCCGTCGCCTGTTCGACTACCTGGTGTCGCACAAGGAGCCCTTCCCGCTGAAACTGGAAACGTTTCGTCAGATGTGTGGCTCCGAGTCCGAGCGGCCGGCCAAGTGGAAAGAGCAGTCCAAGGATGCGTGCAAGGAGCTGTCCAGTAGCGGCCTGGTCGAGTCAACATGGGTGCATGGCGATGCGATTCTCTGCGAGCGATAGCCGTCCAGATCGACGCCGGCGCATGATCGAGAACGGGGGCTTCGGCTCCCGTTTTTCTTTGACAGATGAGGGATGCCAAAACGGCAACGGCCGGGGAATTTTCGCGCACGCGAAAACCGGCTATGTCGTGCTGCGCATCGAGCCATCCGGCCAAGGCCGGCCGTCTTGCCCCTGCCGGGCTTCCAGCGCCTTTCCAGCGCTCACCGAGGCCTTGCCCCTCGCCACTGGGCTGGGAGCCGGCACGCCGGCCCATAGCGGCCGTAGCGCTGCATCGGCACCGGGCCTTGTGGATAGTTCGAGGACAAATCTCGTTTCGGTGACACTTGGGGGACGTTCATTGACACATGAGGGACAACCGCCGGCCGAACTGCCCTGCAAGGTACTGACAGTTGAGGGATTTCCGGGTTTTCCGGCGCTGGCCAGCACCAAGACGGGGCACCGCGGCGGCCGCAGAGGCCACTTATCCACAATCGCGGTGGATAACCTTGTGGACAACCCCGTCCAGGTATTGACACTTGAGGGACGCCAGTATTGACCTTTGGGGGACGGTTCGTTGACCGTTGAGGGACAGACTACTGACATTTGAGGGACGAAATCGTGACACTTGAGGGATATCCACAGGTGAATTTCCCTTTTAGTATCAACGTATTAGCAGCGTTTTTCGGCATTGCTAACCCTTCTTCTAACCGTCTTTTAACCCTTTCTATAACCTTTCTTTTTAACCAAAGGCTGCCGGAAAAAACAGCATGACCCGAAAAAGCCCCGTCGCTACGCACGCCGAAGGGGCGCTGCGCCCCCTTCTCGACCCCACCCGAGCCGCTTTAGCGGCTCTCCCATCCCCCGCCAATAAGTGCAGCGCCACGGCGCTGACCCTTTAACGACAGGCGCAAGCGCCTGAAAAGACATAGCACGTCACTCGCCGCAAGCGGCGAGCTAGACCGCTGCGCTTACGCTCCGCTATGCCAAGGGGTATGCCCCTTGGCTACTCGTAAAGCCACGGCACACGGCCAGATCGGAACGACACCGCAACCTGAAAGGCCCGATTGATTGAACTCCAAGGAGGGGGCGGCCGGAATCGATGCTTCGAGACACGTCCCTCAAGTGTCAAAGAAACAACATTCCGCATCAAAGCAGAGGGAAAAGTTTAGCTAAAAAAACTTGACGCATAGGAATTTCAAAACGCCAGAGGAGGCGGGCGATCTGCGCAGAAGTTCGCTGGACGGGTAGTGGTGCCGTCGGTGGGCAAGGTTTCCGGCAACGTTACGCGATTTCCGCTGCGAACCC
>JAYFRX010000313.1:0-3593 GCA_040946945.1 Burkholderia sp.
TTGAGGAAACGTTCACGGTCAATCGCCTGGACCTGACGCCGCGGCTGATCCGCAGCCTGGCGACGACGAACCTGATCGAGAATCCGAACGGCGCGGTGCGCCGCGTCAGCGGCCGGGTCGACCGCTACCTTCAACTACGAAGGGGACGCTGCCCCCCAAGCAGTCCGTGATGGACTGACCGATTTTTTTCACCCGGCAAAGGAGTACATGATGAAGGTTCTGGCAACGTCAATCGTGACGGCAACGCTGGCTTTCGGCACCTCGGCGGCATTCGCGCAGGCGAGCGGCACCATGTCGAACGACGCGATGAGCAAGGATGCGATGTCGCATAACGCGATGGGCAAGGGCGCCATGAAGCACGACGCGATGGGCAAGAAGGGCGGCAAGATGAAGAAGCACGATGCGATGGGCATGTCGCCCGCGGCATCGGACGCGATGTCGAAGTAAGGCCGCATCAGCGAGCCGAATCTGGCCCGCGACCCCGCAGGGGATCGTGGGTTTCTTCGATCGCGTAAGTCACGACATCTTGATGAGCCGGGTGGCAAAGCGCATTGGTGACAGGCGTGTCCTGAAACTAATTCGCTCTTGCCTGACGGCGTGCGTGATAGAAAACTGGCCAGTTGGCGCAACGGACGAAGGGGTGTCGCAAGACGGTCCGCTATCACCGCTGTTGTCCAAATCTGATGCTTGACGATCTCGACAGGGAGCTTGAGCGTCGCGGTCTACGCTTCGTGAGGTACGCCGACGGCAGTACACAGTGAACGCGCGGGCCAGCGGGCGATGGCGGGCCTCAAAGCCTTCCTCGCCGGCAAGTTGAAGCTGAAGGTCAACGAAGCGAAAAGCACGGTCGCGCCGCCACACACGCGCAAATTCCTTGGATTCACCTTCTCGGATCGAGTACAGGTCAGACGGCACATTGAGCCGAAGGCGCTTGCTCGCTTCAAGGATCGAATCCGCGAGTTGACTCAACGCACGCGCGGGATCAAAGTCGACCGTTGATCGGTGCGCTGAAACGGATATCTGACGGGCTAGCGTGACTACTTCGGTTTCTGTGAAACACCCCGGCGTGCTTCGGAAACTGGATGAGTGGATTCGTCGGCGTCTTCGCTGCTTCCTCTGGAAGCAATGGAAACGTGGCTGGACTCGCTTCCAGGAACTGACCGCACGGGGTGGGCGAGACCCCCAGACGGTGGGTTCTCCGCACGGTGAATGGCGCTGCAGTTGCAGTCCTGCGCTTAACATCGCGCTGTCAAATCGTTACTTCTGATCGCTTGGACTTCCATCGGTTGGCCAGGTCGGGTAATCGGTCCGAACCGCCGTGTACGGACCCGTACGCACGGTGCTGTGGGAGGGGTCGGGTCGCGAGGCCCGAGACCTTATCCTGATTGTTATCCGCCACGCTGTTACCTGCCACGCCGCGCGATGCGGCCCGACGCGCCGATCAAGTACGGATCCCGAGCCGCGAGCGCGCCTCGTCGTATTCGCGCGTGAGGCGCGTCACCAGCTCGGCCACGCTCGGCACGTCGTCCATCAGGCCCACGCCCTGGCCCGCCCCCCAGATGTCCTTCCAGGCCTTGGCTTTGTCGGAGCCGAAGTTCATCGTCGACTTGTCGGCCTCGGGCAGCGAGTCCGAGTCGAGCCCGGCGTTGACGATGCTCTCGCGGATGTAGTTGCCGCGTACGCCGGTGAACAGGTTGGTGTAGATGATGTCGGCCGATTTGGCGTCGACAATCGCCTGCTTGTAGCCTTCCACCGCATGTGCCTCGCGGGTGGCGATGAAGCGCGTGCCCATGTAGGCGAGGTCGGCACCCATCGCCTGAGCGGCCAGGATCGAGCCGCCGTTGGCGATCGCGCCCGACAGCACGATCGGGCCGTCGAAACGCTTGCGCACCTCGCCCACCAGCGCAAACGGCGAGGTGGTGCCGGCATGGCCGCCGGCACCGGCCGCCACTAGGATCAGGCCGTCCACGTCGGCCTCCAGGGCCTTCTCGGCATGGCGCAGGTTGATCACGTCGTGCAGCACGATGCCGCCGTAGCTGTGCACCGCCTGCACGATCCCGGGTGCCGGCGCGAGCAGGCTGGTGATGAAGATCGGCACCTTGTGCTCGACGCAGACGCGCACGTCGTGCTCGAGCCGCACGTTCGACTGGTGGACGATCTGGTTCACCGCGATCGGTCCGATCACCGCTTCCGGATGCCGTTCGCGATGTGCGGCCAGCTCGTCCTTGATCTGCGTGAGCCAGCTGTCGAGTAGCTCGGTGGGGCGCGCGTTCAGGGCCGGGAACGAGCCGACGATGCCCGCCTTGCACTGCGCGAGCACCAGCTCGGGGTAACTGACGATGAACATCGGCGAGGCGATGACGGGCAGCGACAGGCGCTGAAGGACGGCGGGCAAGGCCATGGCGAAGTCTCCTGGATCGTCTGGGCCCGCGCGAGGCGCGGGCGGCCACATGAGTGTAGCGAGTCGGCGTGCCGCGCGCGTCGAGGACCGGCCCGGACGGCGCGGGCCGGTCGTCGCATATCAATACAAACGACCGTGCGACTGTAGAACCGCGAGCCGAACGTTCCTATCGAATGTTGATCCGGCAAGGCGCACGGCAGGTTATCCATCAGGCCATCGAGGCGGAATTGGCGGCGTCGCTCGAACAGTATTCGAACGTGAAGACGCTGGACGGCCGGCGCGCGATCGTGCGCAATGGTTATCTGCCTGAGTGCGAAATCGTCACGGCCATCGGTCCTGTGCCGGTCCAGGCTCTACCTGTGAGGCATCTCGACGGGGGGGGCGACATGAGCGAAGCATTCAGCGTACTGCTGGGCGAACAGGCCAAAGGGCTCTCGCCGGAACGGCGTGGCGCGGCTGAAGGCGCAGTGGGTGCAAGAATTTGAGCAGTGGAACAAGCGTGATCTGTCGGCGGTGTCCCAAAAATAGTTGAAGGTTGAAGGCGGCGGTTCCCGCAGGAATCCGAGAGAATCGGGTTTCCAAGACCAAGCTCCAGAACAGGAGAACCGCCGAGACGAAGCCTACCAAGAAACCCGGGCGTCGTGCCAAGTTGCCGCTGACGGTCGTCGGCAAACAGGAGAACGAGGCCCTGCGCGCCAGCTTTGCCGAGCACGAACAGTTGTGGCTTCCGATGCGCGATCTGATCCAGAACACGCGCATCAGTGTTGACGCGCTGATGTACGACGCTGGCCGCGCGCTCGTCGAACAATTGCTGATGGTGTCTGCTCGCGAGGTGGCCGGCGACAAGCACGCGGGGCGTGCCGCCGGCGACGTGCGCTGGCATGGCTCGCAGCCCGGCCGAATCGTGATGGACCAACGCAAGCTGCGGGTTCAGCGGCCCCGGCTGCGGGACAAGCGCGGCAAGGAAGTGCCGATTCCCGCCTACACGCAGCTGCGCGACGACGAACGGCTCACGCAGCGCACGTACGACATCATGGTCAGCGGCGTGTCGACCCGAAAGTATGGCGAGGCGTTGCCTGAAATGGCCCACACCGTCGGCATCTCGAAGAGCAGCGTCTCGCGCCAGTTCGTGAAGGCGAGCAAGAAGAAGCTTGACGGGCTGATGGAGCGTCGCTTCGAGGACCACGACATC
>JAYFRX010000314.1:0-3553 GCA_040946945.1 Burkholderia sp.
CGACAATGCCATCGGCCAAGTAAGTCCGCAGGCGTTGAAGCGATGCAGATAATTGCCGGCACTGCCGCTGCTGATGCGAAGGCTGGCGGCGATCTTGCGCACGGACAGGCCGGCGTCGAACTTTAGGCGTAGTACCTCTCGGATTTTACGCATGGATCAACGCTCCACGACGACCTTTTTGCTTCGAAAAAGAGGTCGATGGTAGTGAATAATCCTGCGTCGCCGCCTGCCTGAGCACTGGGTAGATCAGTGACAAATCACTGTCCAAGTGCTCGTGGAATCAGTGTCCAAGTGGCCGTGGAATGGGCGTCCAAGTGCGCGTGGAATCCGCAGGTCTTCGCTGCGGTTGATCATTGCGGCGCGACGTGTGTTGGCATCCACGTCACCAAAGTGGGCGCCCGCTTTGCCGCACTGGAGCCAATCAGCCAAGGGGTGCGCGAGCAGTTCGGATCAGTCGAAGCTAATGCCGGCTGCGGACTGTCCCTGCCAATGGATCACGGCTCGGAGTACAGGTCGGACGATTTTCGCGCCCCGCTCAAGTTCTGGGGGATTACGCCGAGCTAGGCTTTCGTCGCTGAGCCGCAGACCAACGGCGTGCCGAGGGTTTCAATCGGATCATGAAGGGGCATGGCTATCATAAAGGCCGCCGGCTATCCACGGGCGTCTGTTCAAAAACGTTGAAGAAGTTTGTGCTGCCGCCGTCGCGTTCAAGGATCGATACAATCGCGAATGGCGTCTCGAAAAACTGGGCTTCAAGACACCCCTCGAAGCCCGTCAGGCAGCGCTCTTGCCACTGGCTGCCTGATCGCAAAATCGTGTTTAAACAACCGGATTCGGCACAGGCCGCGACCACCTCCAGAAGGTGCGATAATCTGACGATTCCACGCATTCCTCGCAGGCAAGACCCATGGCCATCACGATCAAGACTGAACACGATATCGAGCAGATGCGCGTCGCCTGCCGGCTGGCGAGCGAGGTGCTCGACTACATCACGCCGTTCGTCGTCGCCAGCACCACCACCGGCGAGCTCGACCGACTCTGCCACGAATACATGACCAACGTGCAGGGCACCGTGCCGGCGCCGCTGAACTACCAGCCGCCCGGCTACCCGCCCTACCCGAAGGCGATCTGCACCTCGGTCAACGACGTGATCTGCCACGGCATCCCAGGCGACAAGTTCCTCAAGAACGGCGACGCGCTCAATATTGACATCACCGTGATCAAGAACGGCTATTTCGGCGACACCAGCCGGATGTTCTTGGTCGGCGAGGGTTCGATCCTCGCCAAGCGTTTGATCCAGACCACCTACGCATGCATGTGGCTCGGCATCGAGCAGGTCAGGCCGGGCGCGTACCTGGGTGATATCGGCCATGCCATCCAGAAGCATGCCGAAGGGAGCGGCTACAGCGTGGTGCGTGAATACTGCGGGCACGGCATCGGCACGGTGTTCCACGAGGATCCGCAGGTGGTGCATTACGGCCGTCCCGGCACCGGCGTTAAGCTGGTTCCCGGCATGATCTTCACGATCGAGCCAATGATCAATGCCGGCACGCGCGATATCCGCACTATGCCGGACCAGTGGACCGTGAAGACACGCGACCGCAGCCTGTCGGCGCAGTGGGAACATACCGTGCTAGTCACGCCGACCGGCCACGAGGTGCTGACCGTGTCGGCCGGCACGCCCGCCCGCCCCGCGCTCGACGCGGTGGCAGCCTGAGGGTCGATTGCTGGGCGCGGCTCGCGCCGCGCCTGGGTTGCTGCTAGCCTGACCCGATTCGTCCCGCGCGCCGGCGCGACACGCCCGCCCCTGACCGGGCATCCGCGGACCTATTGTCAAATCTGGTGTACGAACGATCGGCGGCATGATCAGGTGGCCAGTGGTTGCTGAGCCGGTGCGCTATCGATCACCGGGGTTCCGTCCTTGAAGGGAATGCCCTTCAGAAGCTGTTCGAGCTTGTCGACGCCGCGGATGCGGCGCCACGATTTCTCGGTGGACTCGATGAGCTTGAACGCCATGCCGAGGAACGTCGCCCGCGACAAGCAGCTGCGAGTGGGCGTAGTGCGATGACGCACCGTTGCGAACGTCGACTCGATCGGGTTGGTTGTTCTGACGCGCTGCCAGTGTTCTGCAGGAAAGTCGTAGAACGCGAGCAGTTCGTCACGGTTCTTCGTGAGCTTCTCGACAGCTTTTAGATATTTGGCCGAATCCGTCGCGACCAACTGATCGAAAGCGACAAGGGCCTCGGCACGTGTTGCGGCGCTCCAGATTGCTGAGCGTGCTGCGATTTTGGCAAGGCGTTCAGTACATTTCCGGTCTCCTGATTAGTTACTTGACTCCGATACCCTCAACACAAAGCGCGGATGAGGTTTTGTGGTAACGGCGGCCCGAAGCAGGCGCGGCGCCATCGCGGGCAAATCGAAACGGCGGTTGAAACGGTAGGCGAATTCAGCGAGATAGCGATGGGCATATTGGGCGTGATCGATAGCCTGGTACGTGCCCTTGAGGGCCGTTTTCAGGTTGCCGAGCATCGTGTTGACCCAGCGAAACTCCGGGCGCTGCGCGGCCTGACGGCCACCGCCCGTGACATGGCGCTCATGACTGGCAGCCTTTTGCGTCACGCCGTCGCAACACCACAGGCCATCGGAAACGACGCACGCGGTGGGCATCAGGCTGCTGGCCGCCCAGACCTCAAGGGCCGCTTTGGTAAAGCCCGGCACGGGCGAGAGAGCCGCATGAACAGAGGACGGCCATCGTCAGAGGTCTGCACGGCCGCTACAAACGGCGTCTTGCCGGGCGCGCCACGCCCACAGCCTTACCCCCGGAGCGTTCCCCGCCCAGATACGCGTCGTCGACCTCGACCCGTTCGTCGAGCCGGCGTCGCTCTTCGCGCAGCCACATGGTCTCCAGCAACTTGTGCTTGATGAGCCAGACCGTCTTGTAGCTGACGCCCAGCTGGCGTTTGAGCTCCAGTCCGCTGATGGCGTTCTTGCTCTGCGTCACCAGGTAGATCGCCAGAAACCAGGTCGTCAGCGGCAATTTCGTCTTCTCGAATATCGTTCCGACGATCAACGAGCATTGGTACCGGCAGGCCTGGCTCAGGCATTCCCACAGTCGCCGGCCGTTGTAGGCGCTGGCGTAGCGCGTGCCCTTGTATCGGGGGCACACCCAGCCATCGGGCCAGCGAGCCCCGACCAGCGCGGCCTCGCATTGCGCTTCGTTGCCGTACTGCTCCTGAAATTCTTTCACCGACAGACCGGCCTGAAACTGGATTCTGTTCATGGGCATGGCGCCCGCTCCGTAAGCATCTGGCGAACGATACGTGATTTCATATCAGGAAAATAGTTGAAGGTTGAAGGCGGCGGTTCCCGCAGGAATCGGAGAAAATCGGGTTTCCAAGACCAAGCTCCAGAACAGGAGAACCGCCGAGATGAAGCCTGCCAAGAAACCCGGGCGTCGCGCCAAGTTGCCGCTGACGGTCGTCAGCAAACAGGAGCACGAGGCCCTGCGCGCCAGCTTTGCCGAGCACGAACAGTTGTGGCTTCCGATGCGCGA
>JAYFRX010000315.1:0-3543 GCA_040946945.1 Burkholderia sp.
AGCAGCCTGATGCCCACCGCGTGCGTCGTTTCCGATGGCCTGTGGTGTTTCGACGGCGTGACGCAAAAGGCTGCCAGTCATGAGCGCCATGTCACGGGCGGTGGCCGTCAGGCCGCGCAGCGCCCCCGAGTTCCGCTGGGTCAACACGATGCTCGGCAACCTGAAAACGGCCCTCAAGGGCACGTACCACGCTATCGATCACGCCAAATATGCCCATCGCGATCTCGCTGAATTCGCCTACCGTTTCAACCGCCGTTTCGATTTGCCCGCGATGGCACCGCGCCTGCTTCGGGCCGCCGTTACGACAAAACCTCATCCGCGCGTTGTGTTGAGGGTATCGGAGTAAAGTGACTAATCAGGAGATCGGAAATGTACTGAACGCCTTGCCCAAATCGCAGCACGCTCGGGGGAAGGCAGCGCGCTCAGCAATCTGGCACGCCGCAACGCGTGCCGAGGCCCTTGTCGCTTTCGATCAGTTGGTCGCGACGGATTCGGCCAAATATCTAAAAACTGTCGAGAAGCTCACGAAGGACCGTGACGAACTGCTCGCGTTCTACGACTTTCCTGCAGAACACTGGTAGCGTGTCAGAACAACCAACCCGATCGAGGCGACGTTCGCAACGGTGCGTCATCGCACTATGTGCACTCACAACTGCCTGTCGCGAGCGACGTTCCTCGGCATGGCGTTCTAGCTCATCGAGTCCATCGAGAAATTGTGGCGCCGCATCCGCGGCGTCGACAAGCTCAAACAGCTTCTGAAGGGCATTCCCTTCCAGGACGGAACCCCGGTGATCGATAGCACACCGGCTCAGCAACCGCTGGCCGCCTGATCATGCCGCCGATCGCTCGTACACCAGATTTGACAATAGCTCCCCCTGTGGCTTAATCAGGTCGAACGCTTCTTTGCCTTGATCACTACCGACAAGGCGATCCGCAGAGGCTCGTTCAGCTCGGTCATACAGCTGGCCAAGCGTATCGATCAATTCGTCTTCCACTACAACGAAAGCGTCAAGCCGTTCATCTGGACTGCAACCGCCGATTCGATCCTCGAAAAGCTACACAGACTTTGTGCGCGAATCAGCAGAACGGAACACTAGGCACCGACGCGGCGGTGCGAAAAACACAAGGGCACGCGGATCGGATCCGTGTGCCCTTGTTGTCGTTTCAGGCCCCGTGCCGGGCACCGCCCAGCTGTTCGTGCGCCGCCCGCCTCAGCCGTTCTGGTCGGCGCGCGCGAAGATGTCCCAGCTCGCCATGAACAGCGCGGCCACTAGCGGCCCGATCACGAAGCCGTTGATGCCGAACAGCGCCATGCCGCCGAGCGTGGAGATCAGCACCACCCAGTCGGGCATCTTGGTGTCCTTGCCGACCAGGATTGGGCGCAGCAGGTTGTCGACCAGGCCGATCACGCCGACGCAGAAGGCCACCAGGATCACGCATTTCCAGATCTGCCCGGTGACCGCGAAGTAGACCGCGGCCGGCACCCACACCAGCCCCGCGCCGATCGCCGGCAGCAGCGACAGGAAGGCCATCAGTGCGCCCCACAGCAGCACGCCCTCGATGTCGAGGATCCAGAGGATCAAGCCGCCCAGCGCGCCCTGCACGATCGCCACCGCGATATTGCCCTTCACGGTGGCACGCACCACGGTCGTGAACTTGGTCAGCAGCTGCTGCTTGTGGTCCTCGTCGAGCGGCAGCGCGCGTCGCACGCGTCGGCCGATTTCGCCGCCGTCGCGCAGCAGGAAGAACACCAGGTAGAGCATGATGCCGAAGCTGACGATGAACTGGAAAGTGTTTTGGCCGATGCTGAACGCCTGCGCGGCGACGAACTGGCTGATCGCGGCCGCACCGTCGGTCAGCTTCTTCTGGATCCCGCCGATATCGGTCAGCCCGTAGCTGTGCAGGATGCGCTGCACCGAGGCGGGCAGCGTATGCACGATCTCCTGGAACCAGCCCGTCATATTCGGCGGCGCGGCCTTGATCTGCTGGTAGGCGAAGGCGATTTCCTGCACCATGGTGCAGGCCACGAAGGTCAGCGGCAGGATCACGCTCAGCACGATCAGCGAGAGCGTGACCAGCGCGGCGAGATTGCGGCGCTTGCCGAAATGCGCGGCGAACCAGCGTTGCACAGGCTGGAACAGGATCGCCAGGATCGCGCCCCAGAAGATCGCGCCGAAGAAGGGGACGAGAATCCAGTAGAAGCTGATCGTGACGATCGCCAGCAGCAGGTGGAAGAATTTTTGGTGGTCTTTGGCGCTTTCCATGTGGTCGCTCGGACGGCCCGGTTTAGGCAAACGCGTGCTGGCGCATTTGCTGCTAGGTTTCGAATTCCCGCGAGTATGCCTGCAAGCGCGGTGCCCAGGTAGCGCGGCGAGATGCGGGACGGGCGTATGGGCCCGTACACGGCGGTTCGGATCAGTGGGCCGGCTATTTGCGTAACGATGGAAGGCCGAGAGAGCCAAGATAGCGATTGGTGAGGGCGCGTTGAAGGGCGGGACTGTTACTCAGTCGCCATGCAGCGTGCGGGGAGCCGACCGTTTGGGCGGCCAGATCCGGATCGACGCCGCGGGGCCGTCAACTCCCAGAACCGTTTGGAGTTGTTCTTCCACTGTTTCCAGAAGACGCAGAGAACACGGCGTCCGTATCCACTCATCCAGCCGCTGTAATGTTCTGGGCGTCTTACAGAAGCCGAAGTAGCCGCGCCACCCCCTGTAAGGTAGCAGGTAGCGTGTCAGCCGCTCCATCAACTGCTCAATGCTGTCCCTCCTGCGCGTTGGGTCAGTTCTCAGATTCGTTCCTTGAAGCGGGCTAGTGCCTTGGGCGTAATGCGCCGTTTGACCTGATCCCGATTCGAGAAGCTAAATCCCAGAAACTTCCGCGTGTGTGGCCGCACGACCGCGCTCTTCGCATCATTGATCTTCAGCTTTCCTGATTAGTTACTTTACTCCGAGACCATCAACACATGGCGCGAATGAGGTTTTGTCGTAACGGCGGCCCGAGGCTGGCGCGGCGCCATCGCGGGCAAATCGAAATGGCGATTGAAACGGTAGGCGAATTCAGCGAGATAGCAATGGGCATATTGGGCGTGATCGATAGCGTGGTACGTGCCCTTGAGGGCCGTTTTCAGGTTGCCGAGCATCGTGTTGACCCAGCCGAACTCGGGGGCGCTGCGCGGCCTGACGGCCACCGCCCGTGACATGGCGCTCATGACTGGCAGCTTTTTGCGTCACGCCGTCGAAACACCACAGGCCATCGGAAACGACGCACGCGGTGGGCATCAGGCTGCTGGCCGCGCAGACCTCAAAGGCCGCTTTGGTAAAGCCCGGCACGGGCGAGAGCCGCATGAACAGAGGGCGGCCATCGTCAGAGATCTGCACGGCCGCTACAAACGGCGTCTTCCCGGGCGCGCCACGCCCAAGCCTTACCGCCGGAGCGTTCCCCGCCCAGATACGCGTCGTCGACCTCGACCCGTTCGTCGAGCCGGCGTCGCTCTTCGCGCAGCCACATGGTCTCCAGCAACTTGTGCTTGATGAGCCAGACCGT
>JAYFRX010000316.1:0-3522 GCA_040946945.1 Burkholderia sp.
TGGCGTGTGCGCTGGCGAACAAACTGGCGAGAACGGCATGGGCGCTGGCCACGCGCAATACCGTATTTGACGCAGGATCGAGCGCCATGCCTACCTGAGCGCTTGCCCCATAACGATTGACCGAAGTTCCCCCACCTGGTTTTGCGATCGCTGAAATTGGATGACGTGAACGGCACACCGGCCTGACGGAAAACCTGTCCATAAAATTGGCCTTCAAGGCCGCGGGGTTTTTCAGGACCGTCAGGCCCGACTCTCATCGTGGCGCGGGGAGCCAATCCCCACAATGACGCCGGATAGATTTAGGCAAGCCAACCACATCATCAAAGATCAGTGTTTCAAAAACGGGGGTGACCATAGATTTTTGGTAGGCTTCATCCCGGCGGATCTCCTGTGCTGGAGCTTGGTCTTGGGAACCCGATTCTCTCGGATTCCTGCGGGAACCGCCGCCTTCAACCTTCAACTATTTTGGGGACGCCGCCCCCATTTCGCCTTTTTCTGGCGGCCAGATTGGGCCGCCGTTTCTGGAACTGTCCGCATGAAAGCCTCCCATTTCTTTATCGGCACCCTGAAGGAAGCTCCCGCCGACGCCGAAATCGTCAGCCACAAACTGATGGTGCGCGCCGGCATGATTCGCCGCGTCGTCGGCGGCATCTACAATTATCTGCCGGTCGGCCTGCGTTCGATTCGCAAGGTCGAGGCGATCGTGCGCGAGGAGATGAACCGGGCGGGCGCGATCGAGCTGCTGATGCCGGCGGTGCAGCCGGCCGAGCTCTGGCAGGAGTCGGGGCGCTGGGTGCAGTATGGCCCCGAGCTGCTGCGCATCAAGGACCGCAAGGACAACGACTTCGTGATCGGGCCGACGCACGAGGAAGTGGTTACCGACATCGCGCGCAACCAGATCAAGAGCTACCGGCAGATGCCGGTGAATTTTTACCAGATCCAGACCAAGTTCCGCGACGAGATCCGTCCGCGCTTCGGCGTGATGCGCGGGCGCGAATTCATCATGAAGGACGCCTATTCCTTCGACAAGGACCAGGCCGGTCTCAAGGAGTCGTATCGCAAGATGTACGACGCCCATGTGCGCGTGTTCATGCGCATCGGCCTGGAGTTCCGCGCGGTGGCGGCTGACAACGGCTCGATCGGCGGCAGCGGTTCGCATGAGTTCCACGTGATCGCCGACACCGGCGAGGACGCGATCGCCTACTGTCCGAGTTCGGACTTCGCCGCCAACGTCGAGGCCGCCGAGGCGCTGCCGTTGATCGCCAGCCGCGCCACGGTGCCGGCCGAGGCGCTGGCCAGGGTCGCCACGCCCGGCAAGGCCAAGTGCGAGGCGGTCGCCGAGCTGCTCGACATTCCGCTCGCGCGCACCATCAAGTCGATCATCGTCGCCACCGAGAACGAGGGCGCCGAGCCCACCATCTGGCTGTTGATGCTGCGCGGCGACCACGATCTTAATGAGATTAAGGCCTCCAAGCTGCCTGGCCTGGCCGGCTACCGTATGGCGACGGAGGCCGAGATCGTCGAATGGTTTGGCACGCCGTCGGGCTACCTCGGCCCGATCGGCACGAAGAAGCCGGTCAAAGTGATCGCCGATTGCACAGTCGCCAACATGAGCGATTTCGTGGTCGGTGCCAACGAGGTCGATTACCACATTGCCGGCGTGAACTGGGGCCGCGACCTGCCGGAACCGGAAGTCGCCGATCTGCGCAACGTCCAGAAGGGCGATCCCTCGCCGGACGGCAAGGGCGTGCTCGATATCTGCCGCGGCATCGAGGTCGGCCACGTGTTCCAGCTCGGCACCAAGTATTCGAAGGCGATGGGCGCGACCTTTCTCGACGAGGGCGGCAAGCCCCAGCCGATGGAGATGGGCTGCTATGGGATCGGCATCACGCGGATCCTCGGTGCCGCGATCGAGCAGAACTTCGACGACAAGGGCATCATCTGGCCCGAATCGATCGCCCCGTTTGAGGTGGTGCTCTGCCCGATGGGCTATGACCGCAGCGAGGCGGTGCGCAATGCCGCCGACCAGCTCCACGCGGACCTGCTCGCGGCCGGCATCGACGTGATCCTCGACGACCGCGGCGAGCGCCCGGGCGTGATGTTCGCCGACTGGGAACTGATCGGCGTGCCGCATCGCCTGGTGATCGGCGAGCGCGGCCTGAAGGACGGCAAGATCGAGTACCAGAGCCGCCGCGATACCGAGGCCAGCCTGCTGCCGGCCGAAGGGGCCGCCCTGACCGTCATCGAGAAGGTCCGCGAAGCGCTCGTGCGCTGAAGCGTCGCCTGCGCCGTCGCGGCGCGCAGCCGGAGTCAAACAATGGAATACAATTTCGTGTCCGCGACGGTGCTGCTGATCCTGATCACGGATCCGCTCGGCAATATCCCGCTCTTTATCGCCGCGCTGCGTCATGTGCCGGGTCCGCGCCGCGTGCGCGTGATCCTGCGCGAGATCGCGATCGCCTTCACCATCCTGCTGCTGTTCATGGTGGTCGGCGACCGCTTCCTGCGGATGATGAGCCTCACCGACCTGTCCTTGCGGATCGGCGGCGGAATCGTGCTGTTCCTGATCGCGCTGCGGATGATCTTCCCGCATCCGGACGGTGCCTTCGGCAACGGTCCTCGCGGTGCCGAGCCCTTCATCGTGCCGCTCGCGATCCCGGCCTTGGCCGGCCCCTCGGCGCTGGCTACCGTGATGCTGCTGACCTCGCAGGCGCCCGGCAAGACCATGGAGTGGGTCGGCGCGCTGACGGTGACGATGCTGGTCTGCGCGATCGTGCTGGTACTGGCCGAGCGGATTCAGCGCTGGCTCGGCGAGCGTACCGTGATGGCCTTCGAGCGCCTGATGGGACTGGTTCTGGTGGCGATCTCGGTGGAGATGATCCTAGCCGCTATCCGCGCCTTCATGCACCAGCTATAGATCGCGCGCGAAGCGCGTCGTGGTTGTGCCCCCAAGATCGAGTAGGGGACGGGGTTACCCCCCTCCCCCCCCCGTCGCCCTCTCACACCACCGTACGTGCGGTTCCGCATACGGCGATTCATGGACAACGCTGGAGGCGCTGCTGAGTATCCAGCACCGAAATTAGCCCCAAGGCGTCGAAGAAGCGTTTCGGGAAGGCCATGTTGATGTGGCTGGCCCCAGCGTTCCACCATGGACCTTGTCCATTGTGGGCCGAGCGCCACGCACGGTTTTCCACTAACCCTTGTCGACGCAGCATGACAGTGCGGGCCTGGCGGGTCTTTGCGTGCCGCCATAGCAGGCAGCCTAGACGACGCCGTAGCCACCCGTCCAGTTCTTCCAACACGCCCTTCCCCTGCGTGTGCCGGAAGTAGTGGGTCCATCCGCGAAGCACCGGATTGAGCACCTCGATCGTATGGCTCAAGCTCTTTCCTCACCCCTTAGAGGCCAGTTCAAAAAGACTGCTCGGTACGCCTGAAGATGTTCCAGCAGACGAGGGCGCAGCCGAATTTGAAGAATGCTTCGTGAATGTCAGCTCGACGATCGAAGCGTATGCGAAGACGACG
>JAYFRX010000317.1:0-3517 GCA_040946945.1 Burkholderia sp.
CGCTCACTTCGACCAACTGGGTGTGCCCCGACTCTCTTAACCTCAACTTCTCGAACCGCCCGGTGCGGACCCGCATGCCGGGTGGTGTGGCAGGGGTGCAGCCTCAGGGCTGCCCCCTATGCCGATTCGAGACGAACAACGGGTATGCCCATCGCATACGCCGACTGTTAAATACGCTAAACCACGCTTGCGAGTTTCGATATTTCGGTATATCGTTTGCCGTGCAAAGAAACGCACGGTAATAATCCGATCTATGGGGAAGCAAAGCGATGTCAGACCAGGAAGAAGAATTTGCGACCGTTGCCAAGCGCATCAAGGAGAAGTTGAGGCGCGACCTAGGCCCGGTTTTAGAAGCCGCTCTGAACGACCCAAAGACGGTCGAAGTCATGCTGAACGCCGATGGGAAGTTGTGGCAGGAGCGCCTTGGCGAAAAGATGCGGTGCATCGGAGAAATGAAGCCCGAACGTGCGGATGCGGTGATTCGCTCCGTCGCCGGCTATCACGGCAAGGTGGTCACGCGCTCGAAGCCGATGATTGAAGGCGAGCTGCCGATTGATGGCTCTCGCTTCGCCGGCCAACTCCCTCCGGTAGTCCACGCCCCGACTTTCGCCATTCGTAAGAAGGCGGTCGCGATCTTCACGCTTGAACAGTACGTCGAGCGCGAAATCATGACCCGAGAACATTGCGAAGCGATCAGAAAGGCGGTCGCAGCACACCGCAACATCCTCGTTATCGGCGGCACCGGCTCGGGCAAAACCACACTCGTCAACGCGATCATCAACGAAATGGTTGTGTTGGACCCCACGGAACGGATTTGCATCATCGAGGACACCGGCGAAATCCAGTGCGCCGCTGAGAACTGCGTCCAGTACCACACCACGATTGACGTCTCCATGACCATGCTGCTCAAGACCATTCTGCGGATGCGGCCCGACCGCATCCTGGTTGGTGAGGTGCGTGGTGCGGAAGCGTTGGACTTGTTAGACGCCTGGAATACCGGCCACGAAGGAGGTGCCGCCACCCTGCACGCAAACGACGAAACATCTGCTCTCACTCGTCTCAAGTCACTCATTACTCGCAATGAGTCGGCCCCTGACGACATTGAACCGCTCATAGGCGAGGCGGTTCATGTGATTGTCCACATCGCCCGCACCCCCGAAGGTCGCCGCGCACAGGGAATCATCGAAATTTCCGGGTACGAGAACGGCCGCTACATCACACGCAATGTCTAAAGGAGAAGTCCAAATGCAATTCACTCTGCCCCGCATCAGCATCAACAACCGGGCGCTGTTCGTGTTGGCTGTCGCACTGCTTTTGCTGTTCGTCGCGCATCCGGCTTTCGCGTCGAACACGAGCGGCGGCGGCCTGCCGTTCGATTCATGGTTCACAACGGTTCGCACGTCCGTGACCGGGCCGTTCGCGTTCGCTGCCGCGATTGTGGGCTTGGTCGGTGCAGGTGCCACGTTGATCTTCGGCGGCGACATGAACGGCTTTCTGCGCACGTTGATCTTCGTCGTCCTGGTGTTGAGCTTCTTGGTTGCTGCGCAAAACACCCTCTCTGCAATCACCGGCCAAGGCGCTGAAATCGCGGCGCTGACGAACCACTTGCAAGCGAGGCTCGCTTAATCATGGCTCTGCGCACGATCCCCATTCGCAGGGCCGGGAATCGCCATAACCTTTTCATGGGTGGGGATCGTGAAATGGTTATGTTCACCGGCCTTCTCGCCGGCATCTTGATTTTCGCCGCGCAAGACTGGCGGGCGGCCGGCATCGGCATCGCCATGTGGTTCGCCGCTCTCTGGCTTCTTCGGAAGATGGGAAAGGCGGACCCGAAGATGCGCTTCGTCTACCTGCGCAACAGGCGGTACAAGGCGTACTACCCGCCGCGCGCGACGCCGTTTCGCAAGAACACGGCAGCCCAAGGGAAGCAATACAAATGATTGAAACTATAGCCATTGCCATAGGGGCCTTGGGCTGCGTGCTGCTGCTTTTGCTGTGGTCACGTGTCCGCGCTGCGTCTGCCGATCTCCGGCTTAAAAAGCATCGCGCCAAGGATGCCGGTCTTGCCGATCTATTGAACTACGCCGCCGTGGTCGATGACGGCGTGATCGTCGGCAAGAACGGTTCGTTCATGGCGTCCTGGTTCTACCGTGGCGCTGACAATGCCAGTGCCACGGACCAGGAACGCGAAATGATCTCGTTCCGAATCAATCAGGCGCTTTCCAGCATGGGAAGCGGCTGGATGGTGCATGTCGATGCCGTGCGCCGTCCCGCACCGAACTACAGCGACAAGACCGTATCGCACTTTCCCGACCCGGTATCGGCCGCCATTGACGAGGAACGGCGTCGCCTGTTCGAGAGCATGGGCGCGCTCTATGAAGGCTTCTTTGTCGTCACGGTGACGTGGTTCCCTCCGATGCTGGCCGAACGCAAGTTCATCGAACTCATGTTCGATGATGACGGGAACAAGCCGAACAAGAAGCTCCGCACGACTCACCTGATCGAGCAATTCAAGCGTGAGATTCGGAATTTTGAATCGCGCATGTCATCGGCCGTGACACTCGAACGGCTTTGCGGCCAGAAGGTCATCAACGAGAACGGCTCGACCGTCACGCACGATCAGTTCTTGCAGTGGTTGCAGTTCTGCATCACCGGCCTTAATCACCCGGTCATGTTGCCGAGCAACCCCATGTACATCGACGCTCTTATCGGTGGGCAGGAACTGTACACCGGTGTGGTGCCGAAGATCGGTCGGCACTTCATTCAGGCCGTCGCAGTCGAAGGCTTCCCCTTGGAGTCCTATCCGGGGGTTCTGACTGCCCTTGCGGAGCTGCCCGTCGAATATCGCTGGTCATCGCGTTTCATCTTCATGGATCACCACGAGGCCGTGTCGCACCTGGAGAAGTTCCGCAAAAAGTGGAAGCAGAAAATTCGCGGCTTCTTCGATCAGGTGTTCAACACGAATACCGGCGTGGTCGATGAAGACGCGGTAGCGATGGTGGCCGACGCGGCCTCAGCCATTGCGGAAACCAACAGCGGCCTGGTATCGCAGGGCTACTACACCAATGTTGTGATTCTCATGGACGAGGACCGCGAACTGGTCGAAGCATCCGCGCGCCGGATCGAGAAAGCCATCAACGCTATGGCCTTCACGGCACGCGTGGAAACGCTCAACACGATGGACGCCTACCTCGGCTCGCTGCCGGGCCACGGCGTTGAAAACGTGCGCCGGCCGCTGCTCAACACGATGAATCTGGCCGATCTGCTGCCCACAAGCACGATCTGGGCGGGTGAGAATCGCGCGCCGTCTCCTATGTTTCCGCCGAACGCGCCTCCGCTTATGCACGCCGTGACGGCTGGCAACTCGCCGTTCCGCGTGAACCTGCATGTGCGCGACCTCGGGCACGCCATCATGTTCGGGCCGACGCGGACAGGTAAATCAACCAAGCTCGGGCTGATTGCCTTCCAATGGCGTCGTTACCTCGGCGCACGCATCTACGCGTTCGACAAGGGCTTG
>JAYFRX010000318.1:0-3514 GCA_040946945.1 Burkholderia sp.
CGGATGCCCAAGCCTGACGTCAGAACCGCACTGCAAAACTTGGCCATCGCGTTTGACCACTACAACGAGTCGCATCCGCACAGCGCCTTGAAATACTGCTCGCCACGCGAATTCCGCCAGCGCGCAATTTCACCAACCGAAGCGTGACCGCGTGTCCGGTCATGCAAGGGCAAGTCCATACTCCAAGACGATCAACACACGGCGAGGATGAGGTTTTGTCGCAACGGCGGCCCGAAGCAGGAGCGGCGCCATCGCGGGCAAATCGAAACGGCGGTTGAAACGGTAGGCGAATTCAGCGAGATAGCGATAGGCATATTTGGCGTGATCGATAGCCTGGTACGTGCCCTTGAGGGCCGTTTTCAGGTTGCCGAGCAACGTGTTGACCCAGCGGAACTCGGGGGCGCTGCGCGGCCTGACGGCCACCGCCGGTGACATGGCGCTCATGACTGGCAGCCTTTTGCGTTACGCCGTCGAAACACCACAGGCCATCGGAAACGACGCACGCGGTGGGCATCAGGCTGCTGGCCGCCCAGACCTCAAGGGCTGCTTTGGTAAAGCCCGGCGCGGGCGAGAGCCGCATGAACAGAGGACGGCCATCATCAGATGGTCTGCACGGCCGCTACAAACGGCGTCTTGCCGGGCGCGCCACGCCCACAGCCTTACGCCGGAGCGTTCCCCGCCCAGACACGCGTCGTCGACCTCGACCCGTTCGTCGAGCCGGCGTCGCTCTTAGCGCAGCCACATGGTCTCCAGCAACTTGTGCTTGATGAGTCAGACCGTCTTGTAGCTCACGCCCAGCTGACGTTTGAGCTCCAGTCCGCTGAGGGCGTTCTTGCTCTGCGTCACCGGGTAGATCGCCAGAAACCAGGTTGTCAGCGGCAATTTCGTCTTCTCGAATATCGTTCCGACGATCGACGAGCATTGGTACCGGCAGGACTGGCTCAGGCATTCTCACAGTCGCTGGCCGTTGTAGGCGCTGGCGTAGCGCGTGCCCTTGCATCGAGGGCACACCCAGCCATCGGGCCAGCGAGACTCGACCAGCGCGGCCTCGCATTGCGCTTCGTTGCCGTACTGCTCCTGAAATTCTTTCATCGACAGACCGGCCTGAAACTGGATTCTGTTCATGGGCATGGCGCACGCTCCGTAAGCATCTGGCGAACGATACCTGATTTCATGCCTGCTTCGGAGTCAAGTAACTAATCAGGATTGCTGATGGTGTCTGCTCGCGAGGTGGTCAGCGACAAGCACGCGGGGCGTGCAAGGAAGTGCCGATTCCCGCCTACACGCAGCTGCGCGACGACGAATGGCTCACGCAGCGCATGTACGACATCATGGTCAGCAGCGTGTCGACCCGAAAGTATGACGAGGCGTTGCCTGAAATGGCCCACACCGTCGGCATCTCGAAGAGCAGCGTCTCGCGCGAGTTCGTGAAGGCGAGCAAGAAGAAGCTTGACGGGCTGATGGAGCGTCGCTTCGAGGATCATGACATCCTAGCCATCTACCTGGACGGTATCATCGTCGATGGGTGCCACATCCTCACCGCGATTGGCGTCGAGATCGACGCCCAGAAGCATTTGATGGGGCTGGCGAGCGGTTCGAGCGAGAACGCCGAAGTCGTTAAGGATCTGCTGAATAGCCTGATCGAACGGGGGCTGGCGACCGACCGGGACTATCTGTTCGTGATTGATGGGTCCAAGGCGCTGCGCTCGGCGATCGAGGCAGTGTTCGGCGAAAGGTGCCCACGTCCAGCGGTGCCGGACCCACAAGATTCGCAACGTGACCGAACGGCTGCCGAAGCAGACCCGACAGCAGGTCGCCTCGGTCATGCGTGCCGCGTACAAGCTGCCGGCCGACGACGGCCTCGCTCGGCTGAAGGCCCAGGCGGCATGGTTGAAGACCGACCATCCGGACGCGGCGGCCTCGCTGCTTGAGGGGCTTGAGGAAACGTTCACGGTCAACCGCCTGGACCTGACGCCGCGGCTGATCCGCAGCCTGGCGACGACGAACCTGATCGAGAATCCGAACGGCGCGGTGCGCCGCGTCAGGGGCCGGGTCGACCGCTATCGCGATGTCGACATGGCGATGCGATGGGCGGCCACTGGCTTCCTGGAAGCTGAGAAGCGATTCCGTAAGCTCGGCGGTGCCGACGCGACCTCTGGATGCTCGCCGTTGCCTTGCATCGTCCGACCGATAAACGCGTTGAGCATGACTTGAAGTCCGCCTAACCTACGAAACCCTGCCGCCCCAACCTTCAACTACGAATGGGACACCGCCTCGGTTTTGAAGTGCTCCAGGAATTTCGCTCGCTTTATCTGCTTGTTCACGATCTCTCCGGTTTCCTGATCAACGTAATGAACTTGAAATACGTGCTTGGCGATATCAACGCCCACTGACATACCATTCATCTTGATTCTCCGGTTTTTGCTGGGAAACATCTATTCTCCGGTTTTTGCTGGATCCGGCGAACGCTTCAATGACGTTAGCCCGTGAGAATCAACCTTCCTTCGCTCTCACGCTCACGGATGGGACGCGTTCATATCAATTTTCAGGAAACCGGGCGCAAGCCATGCCCGGGGGAAGCAGCGTGGAAGTGACCGCGCGGGCGGACACGGTGAAGAACGCTTTACGTAGATTAGCGATAAACTCCGGCTGCGCGCCACTCAGAACATTCCTTAACTCCGATTTTTCGATCCTTTACATGTCTTCGCAACCTTCCCCGCCGTCCGCGGACGCGCGTCAAGCCGACGAATGTGTGACCCTCGTCGCGTCGGCCTCGCTCCCGACCCGCTACGGCACTTTCATGTCCCATGCGTTTCGCGTGGCCGGCAGCGAGACCGAATCCCTGGCGCTCGTGGTCGGCGATGTCGCAGCGCAGCAATCGGTGCTTACGCGCCTGCATTCCGAGTGTCTGACAGGCGACGTGTTCGGATCTTACCGCTGCGACTGCGGCGAGCAGTTGGACCTGGCTCTGCGGTATATCGCCGCGGAGGGGCGCGGCGTTCTGCTGTACCTGCGCGGTCACGAGGGGCGCGGCATCGGCCTCAGCAACAAGATCCGCGCCTATGCCCTGCAGGAGCAGGGGCGCGACACGGTCGAGGCGAATCGTGACCTCGGCCTGCCCGACGATGCGCGCGAGTACGATTCGGCGGCCGCGATCCTGCGTATCCTGCAGGTCGGTTCGGTGCGGCTGATGAGCAACAATCCGAAGAAATTCGACACGCTCGTGGCGCACCGCATTCCTGTCTGCGAACGCGTCGCGCTGGCCGTGCCGGTGCGCGACGAAAACGAACGCTACATCCGCACCAAGCAGGTCAAGCTCGGTCATTATGTTTTCGACGAAAACGAGTGAATCGCCGAACTCGCAAGAACGGCCGGTGCAGCAGCCCGGCCGTTTTTTCGTGCGCCCGGCAGGGCGCACTCACTTGGAGGTGAAAGTCCTCTACACGCCCGGCAAGGGGAAGTGTTAGCCAGAGGCAAGGGTGTCGCGGGCGACTGCGAATCCGAAGGAAGCCCG
>JAYFRX010000319.1:0-3512 GCA_040946945.1 Burkholderia sp.
TCGGATCGGTCGAAGCTGATGCCGGCCGCGGACTGTCCCTGCGAATGGATCACGGCTCGCAGTACAGGTCGGACGATTTCCGCGCCCAGCTCAAGTTCTGGGGGATTACGCCGAGCTACGCCTTCGTTGCTGAGCCGCAGACCAACGGCGTCGCCGAGCGTTTCAATCGGACCATGAAAGAGCAAGCCATCCACGGACGGCCGTTCAACAACGTTGAAGAAGTTCGTGCTGCCGCCGGCGCGTTCAAGGATCGATACAATGGCGAATGGCGTCTCGAAAAACCGGCTTCAAGACACCCCTCGAAGGCCGTCATGCACCGCTCTTGCCACTTGTCGCCTGATCGCAAAATCGTGTCTAAACAACCCGGATTCGGTACAAAGTCAGTGGCGAGCGTTCGTCCTCGCTTAGCGCCAGTTCGGCCTTCGGTCGTCGCATGGGCATGCTGGTATCTCCCGTTCCATGGATACCAGCAAGCTACGTCAAGCTACGTGAACATAGATTAGTTAACAACAGAACGGAATACTAGACTGCCGTCTTGCCTCCTCAATGCGAGTTCAACATGAGCATCGAAACCACCCGCATCGCCGGCATCCCGAAACCTATCTCGCGCGTCGGCCTGGGCACGTGAGCGACCCGGTCGGGCCGGAATTCATGGCCGCCGCTGCGAGTCGTCTCGCTGTGACGTTTTTTTTTATCGGCGTGTAAAGAGATGGCGGCAATAAAACCACACAGAGAGACAACGACGCGCGACTGTAGACAAGCCCGACGATGACGGCAAACACATGGGCACACGCCCGTGCCAGGCAACAGGCGCTGTGGAAAAACGCGAATGAGCGCGCGCCTGTATCGCCTCAGGCCAGCACCGGGTAACCGAGTGCCTTCGCCTCTTCGGCGAAACGCGCGATGGTCTCGTAATCGGCAGGCGCAAGCCTTTCGAAGCGCAGCAGGCGCAACTCGCGCGCGCGGGCCTGGTCTGCCGCTAGCGCCATATCGAGCGCCTCATGCAGCCTCGCGACCTGCGTTTCGTTGAGCCGGCGCGAGGCGATCAGCGGCAATCCCGGCGCGCTCGCGGTGGCACTGATCACGCGGATCGCCTCGAGGCGCTCGGGCAGCGCGTCGCGCAGATAGGCAAAGCTCACGCAATCGATCGCGGCGCAATCAGCCTGGCCTGCCGCCAGCGCTTCCAGCACCTTGCGATGCGAACCGAAAGCGGTGGCTGACGCGAAGAAGCGCTCGGCGCGCGCAAGCGGCGCCACGGCATGACGAAACGCGTTCATGCCGCTGTGCGAATCCTCGCCGTTATAGGCCGCACGCAGGCCGCGACAGCCGGCCAGCGTGGTCGCGCCGCTAGAATGCGCGGCCGCCGACACCGCCAGCAGGCTCGAATAGCGCGCGCCGTCGCAGCACTCGACATCGAACACCGGCGTTGCCACCAATCGCGTCAGCGCATCGAGCCCGAGCATGCGAAACGGATAACCGCAGGTCTGCGACAGCAGCAGGTCCTCGCGGCGCCACAGCGGCAGCAGTGCGCCGAAGGGTTCGCCGAGCAGCTCGACTTTGCGCGGGCCGCCCGCGCGGGCGAAGGCTTCGAGCGTATCGGCCAGCAGCGCGCGCCAGGCCGCGCCCAGGCGCGGCGTGACGTTGTACATCGGCAATCCGGCGACCCACTGGCTCATGCGTTTCGACTCCCGGTATCAGAAGACATGGCGGATGCCCGCGCGCCCCACCGCCTGTTTCTGGTTCGACGAGGGATTGAAGCCGGCGATCTGCGCCGCTGCCGCATCGCCCGCCGCCTTCTGGTAGGCACCCATCACATAGACCGTGGTGCGCTTGGACAACGCATATTCTGCGCTCAGGTTGAACTGGTTGTATTTCGGCACTGCGTCGGTGGCGTGATCGCGGCCCGTCGTGTAGGTGTAGCCAGCCGACAGCGTCAGCGCCAGGGTGGGCGTGACGATGGTCGAGATCTCGTAGTTCTGGAAGGTTGCGTCGTGACCGGCGCTGCCCTGCTGGAAGTTGATGTTGGTGAAGTCTACCAGCAGCTTGGCGATCGGAAGAACCTGATAGGACGCGCCCACCCCGAACACCTTCTGCGCGCGCGCCGCATTCACGTAGTCGCCATAGATCGCATTGGTGAAGCCGGGATAGTTCTGGTAGCCCTGGGTCGAGACGCCGGGGTTGTTGATGCGCAGGTAACCGACTCCGAAGCTGAACGGGCCGCCCGCGTAGCTGGCGCCGACGCTGAAGGTGGCATTGTCTGAGAAGCGCTCCGGCTGGCCACCGAACGCGTAGAGCCCGCCGAAGGTGAAGCCGCCACGGTCGGTGCGGTACTTGACGGCATTCGCGATCGGGAAGCCGTTGTCGGTGTTGTCCATGTCGTTTGGGTGAGCGAAATAATAGCCCCCGACGTTGCCGTTCAGCGTGAAGGGCTCGACGAAATCGACGATCGAATCCCATTGCCGGCCTAGCGTGAGCGTGCCGTAGCGCGTATTGCTCAGGCCCACGTAGGCATTGCGCGAGAAGCCGAGCCCGCTGCCCAGCCGTCCCGAGTTGATGTCGAAGCCGCTTTCCAGGCGGAAGATCGCCGAGGTGCCGCCGCCCAGGTTCTCGCCGCCGTGCCCCCCCCAGCGGCTGCCGGCCGTCACGCCCGAGGCGAGCTGCTGCAGGTGATGGCCCTGGACATTACTGACGAAGTCGACACCGTCCTCGACGATGCCGTAGAGCGTGATGCTGCTTTGTGCATGCGCGCTGACGGCCGCGGCCAGCGGCAGCGCGAGCAGGATTCTTTTCATGGTGGATGACCCGTTGTTTGAGTGGATTTGTACCGGATCCGGTTGTTTAGACGCGATTTTGCGATCAGGCGGCAAGTGGCAAGAGCGGTGCCTGACGGGCTTCGAGGGTGTCTTGAAGCCCAGTTTTTCGAGACGCCATTGGCGATTGTATCGGTCCTTGAACGCGATGGCGGCAGCACGAACTTCTTCAACGTTGTTGAACAGCCGTCCGTGGATGGCTTGCTCCTTCATGGTCCGATTGAAACGCTCGGCGACGCCGTTGGTCTGCGGCTCAGCGACGAAGGTGTAGCTCGGCGTAATCCCCCCCAGAACTTGAGCTGGGCGCGGAAATCGTCCGACCTGTACTGCGAGCCGTGATCCATTCGCAGGGACAGTCCGCGGCCGGCATCAGCTTCGACCGATCCGAACTGCTCGGGCGGCGTCCCATTCGTAGTTGAAGGTTGGGGCGGCAGGGTTTCGTAGGTTAGGCGGACTTCAAGTCATGGTTAACGCGTTTGTCGGTCGGACGATGCAAGGCAACGGCGAGCATCCAGAGGTCGTCGGCACCGCCGAGCTTACGGAATCGCTTCCCAGCTTCCAGGAAGCCAGTGACGGCCCATCGCATCGCCATGTCGACATCGCGATAGCGGTTGACCCGGCCGCTGACGCGGCGCACCGCGCCGTTCGGATTCTCGATCAGGTTCGTCGTCGCCAGGCTGCGGATCAGCCGCGGCGTCAGGT
>JAYFRX010000320.1:0-3507 GCA_040946945.1 Burkholderia sp.
GCTGATCCGCAGCCTGGCGACGACGAACCTGATCGAGAATCCGAACGGCGCGGTGCGCCGCGTCAGCGGCCGGGTCGACCGCTATCGCGATGTCGACATGGCGATGCGATGGGCGGCCACTGCCACTAGCTTCCTGGAAGCTGAGAAGCGATGCCGTAAGCTCGGCGGTGCCGACGAGCTCTGGATGCTCGCCGTTGCCTTGCATCGTCCGACCGATAAACGCGTTGACCATGACTTGAAGTCCGCCTAACCTACGAAACCCTGCCGCCCCAACCTTCAACTATGAATGGGACGCCGCCGGATCCGGTTGTTCAGACACGATTTTGCGATTAGGCGGCAAGTGGCAAGAGCGGTGCCTGACGAGCTTCGAGGGGTGTCTTGAAGCCCAGTTTTTCGAGACGCCATTCGCGATTGTATCGATCCTTGAACGCGACGGCGGCAGCACGAACTTCCTCAACGTTGTTGAACAGACGCCCGTGGATGGCTTGCTCCTTCATGGTCCAATTGAAACGCTCGGCGACGCCGTGGGTCTGCGGCTCAGCGACGAAGGCGTAGCTCGGCGTAATCCCCCAGAACTTGAGCTGGGCGCGGAAATCGTCCGACCTGTACTGCGAGCCGTGATCCATTCGCAGGGACAGTCTGCCGCCGGCATCAGCTTCGACCGATCCGAACTGCTCGCGCCCCCCTTGGCTGATTGGCTCCAGTGCGGCAAAGCGGTCGCCCACTTTGGTGACGTGGATGCCAACACACGCCGCGTCGCAATGATCAACCGCAGCGAAGATCCAGACCAGGCCCTCATCGACGGTTTTAACCTTGGTGCAATCGGTGCCCCACATCTCGTTAGGCCGATCAGCCGTCATTCGACCATCGTGAGCATTGGGCGGTTTCTGCGGTTGCCGATGGGGCGAAAACAGGCCGTGTTCGCGCATCAGCGGCGAGACACGGGCGCGGGACACGTGGCTGTCGTCCTGAATGCGCAAGCGTGCCCAGACCTTGCGCGCCCCTTCGCCGACGAACGGCGTGCGAGTCAGATCGGCGCGAACGGCTGCGAGCCGCTCGTGATCTGGCACCTTGGGCTTCGGGCCACGTCGGACAGGGGCAAGTGGGGTGACCTTGTTGAGCGCCCTGGCGCGCTCGGCGTAGATCGTGGAGCGCGGCAAGTCGAGCACCTGGCATACCCCGTTGCAATCCGAAGGGTTTGCCTGTCGCGGAGATCGCGTGGCTCATTTCGACGAGCTCCGGATGCTCAAAGGGCGGCGCTCCTGCCGCTCGCGCTCCATGCGCAGCATTTCGACCTCCATGGTCAGTTCGCCGACGCGATGCACGGCTTCCTTAAGCTTGACTTCCAACGGATCGGTCTGGCGCGACTTCAAACCGGCTTCGATGCCTGCCAGGGCGAGTTCGCGCCATTGTTCGAGCTTGGCGATCGTGACGCCAACGTCGCGAGACACCGCGTCAATCGATTCGCCGCGCAGCAAGCGCAGGACGACAGCGCGTTTGCGCCCGACGGACCAGCGCTTGAATGCGCGCACCGCTGGCGGCGTCCACCTTCTTCAACATCTCAGACTCCATTTTAGATGCGTTTTACCCCAAATCTGTGTCTAGAAAAACCGGAGCCGCCGCAGGACGACATCCGCGTGTCCCGAGCCCGTGTCTCGCCGCTGATGCGCGAACACGGCCTGCTTTCACACCATCGGCAACCGCAGAAACCGCCCAATGCTCACGATGGGCGAATGACGACTGATCGGCCTAACGAGATGTGGGGCACCGATGGCGCCAAGATTAAAACCGTCGATGAGGGCCTAGTCTCGATCTTCGCTGCGGTTGATCATTGCGACGCGGCGTGCGTGGGCATCCACACGTCACCAAGGTGGGCGACCGCTTTGCCGCACTGGAGCCAATCAGCCAAGGGGTGCGCGAGCAGTTCGGATCGGTCGACGCTGATGCCGGCCGCGGACTGTCCCTGCGAATAGATCACGGCTCGCATTGCAGGTCGGACGATTTCCGCGCCCAGCTCAAATTCTGGGGGATTACGCCGAGCTGCGCCTCCGTCGCTGAGCCGCAGACCAACGGCGTCGCCGAGCGTTTCAATCGGACCATGAAGGAGCAAGCCATCCACGGACGGCTGTTCAACAACGTTGAAGAGGTTCGTGCTGCCGCCGTCCCGTTCAAGAACCGATACAATCACGAATGGCGTCTCGAAAAACTAGGCTTCAAGACACCCCTCGAAGCCCGTCAGGCAGCGCTCTTGCCACTTGCCGCCTGATCGCCAAATCGTGTCTAAACAACCCGATCCGGTACACCTTCGGAGCCATTGGCCCCGGACCCGGTTCGCCAGGAACCCGTAGACGTTGACCATCCGGAAGGGCTTGTCCGGGATGTACTCCACAAAACAACCGATGAACGCCTGGGTCTCACACTCCGCTACTTCCAGGGCAGCAAATGCAGGTCGACTGGATTGCGTTCCAACGTGGCAAGCTGCCGCTGTCGGCATTCGTTGTGACGCTCGGCTACAGCAGGACGTGTACCGGATCCGGTACAAGAAAATCTATACCATCATCTCCAGGAGTAGGGCGCGCCGGCCGTCGTTCCCGCAGCGCATTAGCCGAGCCTGGTGACGCGGGCTACAATGCCGGACGGCACTCGAATCGGCAAACGCTGGAGCACACGCATGGAATGCAAAGTTAGCTGGATGGGCCAGGATGGCATGGCGTTCGTCGCCGAGACAGGCAGCGGCCATCTGGTGACGATGGACGGCACCCCCGAGGGCGGCGGCCACAACCTCGCCGCGCGCCCGATGGAAATGGTGCTGCTCGGCACCGGCGGCTGCACCGCCTACGACGTCGTGCTGATCCTCAAGAAGAGCCGCCAGGAAGTGACGGGCTGCTTGGTGTCGCTGAAGGCCGAACGCGCCAGCGAGGATCCCAAGGTGTTCACCAGGATCCACTTCCACTTCACTGTGAAGGGCCGCAACCTGAACCCGACTACGGTCGCGCGCGCGATCAACTTGTCGCACGACACGTACTGCTCGGCGTCGAGCATGATCGCCAAGACGGCCGAGTTGACGCATTCGTTCGACATCGTCGCCGACTGACGCTGGCCGGCGCGCACGCGCGCCGAAACCCCGCGCCAAAACCGCCGAAACCCCGCGCCAAAACAAAAGGCCACCTGATTAGTTGCTTGACTCCGAGACCATCAACACATGGCGAGGATGAGGTTTTGTCGTAACGACGGCCCGAAGCAGGCGCGGCGCCATCGCGGGCAAATCGAAACGGCGGTTGAAACGGTAGGCGAATTCAGCGAGATAGCGATGGGCATATTTGGCGTGATCGATCGCGTGGTACGTGCCCTTGGGGGCCGTTTTCAGGTTGCCGAGCATCCGTGTTGACCCAGCGGAACTCGGGGGCGCTGCGCGGCCTGACGGCCACCGCCCGTGACATGCCGCTCATGACTGGCAGCCTTTTGCGTCACGCCGTCGAAACACCACAGGCCATCGGAAACGACGCA
>JAYFRX010000321.1:0-3498 GCA_040946945.1 Burkholderia sp.
CGCCACCGAAGCGCTCGGCACCGATCTTGGTCAGTGCGGCGGTCAGCGTGGTCTTGCCGTGGTCGACGTGACCGATGGTGCCGACATTGACGTGCGGCTTGGTGCGCTCGAACTTACCCTTGGCCATTGTTCTATACCTTGATTATGTAAGTAGTTTTCAGGAGAGGCTGAGCGGAGCTCAGCCCTTCTTCATGACGGCTTCGGCGATGTTGTTCGGCGCCGGCTCGTAATGGTCGAATTCCATGGTGAAGGTGGCGCGACCCTGGGTCTGCGAACGCAGAGCCGTGGCGTAGCCGAACATTTCACCCAGCGGGATCATCGCGTTGATGATGCTGGCCGAACCGTCACCGGTGGTGTCGGAACCCTGCAGCACGCCGCGACGACGGCTCACGTCGCCCATCACGTCACCCTGGTAATCCTCCGGGGTCACGATCTCGACCTTCATGATCGGCTCCAGCAGCACCGGCTTGGCCTTGGCGAAGCCCTGCTTGAAGGCCATCGACGAAGCCAGCTTGAACGCCATTTCCGAGGAGTCGACGTCGTGGTACGAACCGAACACCAGCTTCACCTTGACGTCCACGACCGGGAAGCCAGCCAGCGGACTGCTGGTGATGGTTTCGCGCAGGCCCTTTTCGATCGACGGGATGAATTCCTTCGGAATCACACCACCGGTGATGTCGTTGACGAACAGGAAGTCGTCCTTGATCGCCGGAGCAAGCTTGGCGTCGGCACGGTCTTCAGCGGTCAGCGGCGACAGCTCGATCACGACGTGACCGTACTGACCCTTACCACCGGACTGCTTGGCGTGCTTGTAGTCCGACTTGACGTCAGCCAGGGTGATGGTTTCGCGGTAGGCCACCTGCGGTGCGCCGACGTTGGCTTCAACGTTGAACTCGCGCTTCAGGCGGTCAACGATGATGTCCAGGTGCAGCTCGCCCATGCCCGAGATGATGGTCTGGCCGGATTCTTCGTCGGTCTTGACGCGGAACGACGGATCTTCCTGCGCCAGGCGACCCAGCGCCAGACCCATCTTTTCCTGGTCCGACTTGGTCTTCGGCTCGACGGCCATCGAGATCACCGGCTCCGGGAACGTCATGCGCTCCAGGATGATCGGCTTGTCGACCGCACACAGGGTGTCACCGGTGGTGGTGTCCTTCAGGCCCACGGCAGCAGCGATGTCACCGGCCAGAACTTCCTTGATTTCCTCGCGGTTGTTCGAGTGCATCTGCAGGATGCGGCCGATGCGCTCCTTCTTGCCCTTCACCGAGTTCAGCACGGTGTCGCCACCGTTCAGGGTGCCCGAGTAGACACGGAAGAAGGTCAGCGCGCCGACGAACGGGTCGGTGATGATCTTGAAGGCCAGCGACGAGAACGGTGCCTTGTCGTCGGACTTGCGGGTCATGGCGATGTTTTCATCGTCCACGTCGGTACCGGTCACGTCCGGAACGTCGACCGGCGACGGCAGCAGCTGGATCACGCCGTCCAGCATGGCCTGCACGCCCTTGTTCTTGAACGCCGAGCCGCAGTACATCGGCACGATCTCAGTGGCCAGGGTACGGGTACGCAGCGCGTTGATGATTTCAGCCTCGGCCAGCTCTTCGCCGCCCAGGTACTTTTCCATCAGCTCTTCGCTGGCTTCAGCCGCGGCTTCGATCATGAAGGTACGGGCTTCTTCAGCCTTTTCCTGCAGGTCGGCCGGGATGTCGCCGTACTCGAACTTCATGCCCTGCGAGGCCTCATCCCAATGGATGGCCTTCATCTTCAGCAGGTCGACGACGCCCTTGAAGCCTTCTTCAGCGCCGATCGGCAGCTGCATCGGCACGGCGACGGCGCCGAGCTTGGCCTTCAGCTGGTCACGGACCTTGTAGAAGTTGGCGCCGGTGCGGTCCATCTTGTTGACGAACGCAATGCGCGGCACCTTGTACCGGTTGGCCTGGCGCCACACGGTTTCCGACTGCGGCTGCACGCCACCAACGGCACACAGCACGAACACCGCACCGTCGAGCACGCGCAGCGAGCGCTCCACTTCGATGGTGAAGTCGACGTGCCCGGGGGTGTCGATGATGTTGAAGCGATGCTCCGGCAGGGACTTGTCCATGCCCTTCCAGAACGCGGTGGTGGCAGCGGACTGGATCGTGATGCCACGCTCCTGCTCCTGCTCCATCCAGTCCATGGTGGCGGCGCCGTCGTGCACTTCACCGATCTTGTGGCTCTTGCCGGTGTAGAACAGGATGCGCTCGGACGTGGTGGTCTTGCCGGCATCAATGTGAGCCATGATGCCGAAGTTACGGTAACGCTCGATGGGAGTGGAACGGGCCACGGGAGCCTCTCAGATTTCTTGGATTTCGGATGGCCGAACGCCGCCTTTCGGCGGCCTTCGGATTGGCGCAGTCCTTCCGGGACCGCGAGGCAGCACGCACCGAAGTGGTGCTGCCCTGCCTGTTTTACAAGGCCGTCAAACTCACCAGCGGTAGTGGGCGAATGCCTTGTTGGCTTCGGCCATGCGGTGGGTTTCTTCGCGCTTCTTGATGGCGCCGCCACGGTTTTCCGAGGCGTCGATCAGTTCAGCAGCCAGCTTCTTCGGCATGGTGTTCTCACCACGCTTGCGCGCGGAGTCGATCAGCCAGCGCATGGCCAGGGCCATCTTGCGCGACGAACGCACTTCGACCGGCACCTGGTAGGTGGCACCACCGACGCGGCGCGACTTGACTTCGACCGCCGGAGCGACGTTGTCCAGAGCCTTCTGCACCAGTTCAATGGCGTTGGCGCTGCTGTTCTTCTCGGTGATCACGTCCATGGCGCCGTACACGATCTTTTCGGCGACGGACTTCTTGCCGCTCTGCATGACCATGTTGATGAAGCGGGCGATGGTTTCGCTTCCGTGCTTCGGATCGGGCAGGACGGAACGCTGCGGAGTATTACCCTTACGCGACATAGTGCTCTCTCCTTATGCCTTCGGACGCTTGGCGCCGTACTTGGAACGGGCCTGGCGACGCTTGGCAACGCCGGCGGCGTCGAGCGAGCCACGAACGGTGTGGTAACGCACACCCGGCAGGTCCTTGACGCGACCGCCGCGGATCAGGACCACGGAGTGCTCCTGCAGGTTGTGGCCTTCACCACCGATGTAGGAAATCACTTCTTCCTGGTTGGTCAGGCGGACCTTGGCAACCTTGCGCAGAGCCGAGTTCGGCTTCTTCGGAGTGGTGGTGTAGACACGGGTGCAGACGCCACGGCGCTGCGGGCACTTGTCGAGCGCCGGCGAGGCACTCTTGTAGGTGGTCGCTTGCCGCGGCTTGCGGACCAGCTGGTTGATCGTCGCCATCAGTAGGTTCTTCTGATTGGTGGCCGGAAAATCCGACCAGAGATGCGGAAGAGATGCGGAAATGTTAAAGCAGGCCGAAATTTTGGCCTGCTGAGACAGACGATTGTAGCAACCTGCCAGGAAAGCAGTCAAACGCCTCCTGTCAAGCCCGTCCCTGATCCCGGGACGTTACTGGG
>JAYFRX010000322.1:0-3486 GCA_040946945.1 Burkholderia sp.
GGCTTCGCTCCACGCTTCCTCCCCACGCTCGGTCACCCTCACGCAGTTGCGCTTCGCTTCGTTCGCTGTGGTCAACTCACGGGAGGACTTACACCTCCAAGATTGCGCCCATGCTGGGCGCACCACGTAAAGAAAATGCCGCCTGAGGGCGGCATTTTTCATGCTGGCGGGTTCGGCAAAAACCCGCCGCGAAGGCGTTACAGCCTTACTGAATCTTAGCCTGCGCGCGCAGCTTTTCTTCAAACGCATGCAGCTTCTGCTGCACCATCTGCTGCGCCAGCTGCGCCTTGACCTGCTCGAACGGCGGCGTCGCGATCGGGCGAACGTCGTCGACGCGGATGATATGCCAGCCAAACTGCGTCTTGACCGGTTCGTTCGTCATCTGCCCCGTCCGCAGATGCGTCGCTGCATTCGCGAATTCCGGCACGAACGACTTCGGAGCCGCCCAATCTAGATCCCCGCCATTTTTGGCCGAACCCGGATCCTTCGAGAACTGCTTGGCCAGGTCCTCAAACTTTGCGCCGGCCTTGATTTTCGCGATCAGATCCTTGGCCTGCTGCTCGTTGTCGACCAGGATGTGATGCAGATGATACTCGCTGCCCGTCGCGCCCTTGGCCAGCTCGTCATACTTGGCTTTGACCTCGGCGTCGCTCGGCTGGTTCTTCTTCACGAAGTCCTCGATCAGCGCGTGCAGCACCACCGTCTGCTGGGCGATCGCCACCTGCTGCTTCACGTCGGTGCGGTTCGGCAGGCCTTCCTTTAGCGCTTCTTGCATCAGGATCTCGCGGTTGACCAGCTCCTGGCTGACCATCTTGCGCAGCTGATCGGAATCCTGCTGGCCTTGCTGGACGAGCTGAGCAACCATCGCGTCGACGCGCGCTCTGGGTATCGGCGTGCCGTTCACCACGGCGACGTTCTGGGCGAAGGCCGGTGCGGCGACGAATGCGGCAGCCGCGACCCACAGACGGGGGGATTTCAGGATCATCGGGAAGAATTCCTAGTGAAACGAATTATTGTGAAGACACGTTGAACTCATCGGGCGTGTAAGCCACGATCGCGAGCGCGTGAATGCCGAGCCGCATCGCATCAGCGAGCGCATCATACACCAGCCGATGGCGCGCCACGCGCAACTTGCCGGCGAACGCGGCGGCCACGATCGTCACTGTATAGTGCCCGCCTGCCGCGGCGCCCGCGTGACCGGCGTGCTGCGCGCTGTCGTCGCTGACATGCAGGGATTCGGGGGAGAGCGCGCTGCTCAGGCGCGCTTCGATTAGCGCGATGCGCCCGTCGGGCGAGGCGCTGAGGAAATCGTCGGACATCGTCATTCCTGATTAGTTACTTGACTCCGAAGCGGGCATGAAATCAAGTATCGTTCGTCAGATGCTTACGAAGCGTGCGCAGTGCCCATGAACAGAATCCAGTTTCAGGCCGGTCTGTCGATGCAAGAATTTCAGGAGCAGTACGGCAACGAAGCGCAATGCGAGGCCGCGCTGGTCGGGTCTCGCTGGCCCGATGGCTGGGTGTGCCCTCGATGCAAGGGCACGCGCTACGCCAGCGCCTACAACGGCCGGCGACTGTGGGAATGCCTGAGCCAGGCCTGCCGGTACCAATGCTCGTTGATCGTCGGAACGATATTCGAGAAGACGAAATTGCCGCTGACGACCTGGTTTCTGGCGATCTACCTGGTGACGCAGAGCAAGAACACCATCAGCGGACTGGAGCTCAAACGCCAGCTGGGCGTGGGCTACAAGACGGTCTGGCTCATCAAGCACAAGTTGCTGGAGACCATGTGGCTGCGCGAAGAGGGACGCCGGCTCGACGAACGGGTCGAGGTCAACGACGCGTATCTGGGCGGGGAACGCTCCGGCGGTAAGGCTGGGCGTGGCGCGCCCGCGGCAAGACGCCGTTTGTAGCGGCCGTGCAGACCGCTGACGATGGCCGCCCTCTGTCATGCGGCTCTCGCCCCTGCCGGGCTTTACCAGAGCGGCCCTTGAGGTCTGGGCGGCCACCAGCCTGATACCCACCGCATACGTCATTTCCGATGGCCTGTGGTGTTTCGACGGCGTGACGCAAAAGGCTGCCAGTCATGAGCGCCATGTCACGGGCGGTGGCCGTCAGGCCGCGCAGCGCCCCGAGTTCCGCTGTATCAACACGATGCTCGGCAACCTGAAAACGGCCCTCAAGGGCACGTACCACGCTATCGATCACGCCAAATATGCCCATCGCTATCTCGCTGAATTCGTCTACCGTTTTAACCGCCGTTTCGATTTGCCCGCGATAGTGCCGCGTCTGCTTCGGGCCGCTGTTACGGCAAAACCTCATCCTCGCCGTGTGTTGATGGTCTCGGAGTCAAGTAACTAATCAGGTCATCATTTGTCTTTCAGGTATTTCGCGAGCCACCGGCTCTGCAGGATGATGAACACGAACATTGCGCCGGTGGTGCCGAACAGCTTGAAGTTGACCCACTGCGACGGCGTGTAGTGATTCACCACGTAGAGATTCGCCACGCCCAGCACGACGAAGAACAGGCCCCAGGCCAGGTTGAGCTTGTCCCAGATCGGATGCGGCAGGCTCAGCTGCTTGCCCATCATCTTCTCGATCAGGTTCTTGCCGAACAGGTAGCGCACGGCGATCAGGATCACGGCAAACAGCCAGTACAGCACGGTCGGCTTCCACTGGATCAACTTCTCGTCGTGCAGCACCAGGGTCGCGCCGCCGAACACGACGATCACGCCCAGGCTGACCCACAGCATAGTGTCGACCTTCTTGTGGCGGAAGGCCACCCAGGCCACCTGCAACAGCGTCGCGACGATCGCCACAGCGGTGGCGGTGAAGATGTCCCAGACCTTGCAGGCAACGAAAAACAGGATGATGGGAAACAGATCGAACAGGAATTTCATGGTAATCAGGGCTGCGTGGCGGACCGGGTTCGAGGCCAACTCGTTATACACTATCTCTCATCAAACGGCCTCGCTACGCAGGGCCCGTAACGTTTCGGCCGCCGTCATGACGCGCTGCAAGCCTTCCTAGATCGTCTTCGCGCCGGATTCGCCATCGCCTTTGCGGGTAAGAAAACCACCGCACTGGGCCATCAGACGAACCATGTCGTTCAACCTTGGCGGGTGCGACGGCCTCCGTTGGTTCATCAGCAGGTGCGCACTATGGATCTCGTCTGGGTCGAAGAACAATGCTGCCTCGAAATCCGAGCAGGTTCGACCGAGCCGCATCAGATACGCAATGCGCCACGCCACAATCATGAACAGCGCCAGCGCACGCTCCAGCCGATCGACTATCGACAGCGGCGGCGGCCCATTCGTAGTTGAAGGTTGGGGCGGCAGGGTTTCCTAGGTTAGGCGGATTTCAAGTCATGGTCAACGCGTTTATCGGTCGGACGATGCAAGGCAACGGCGAGCATCCAGAGGTCGCGTCGGCACCGCCGAGCTTACGGAATCGCTTCTCAGCTTCCAGGAAGCCAGTGGCCGCCCA
>JAYFRX010000323.1:0-3478 GCA_040946945.1 Burkholderia sp.
CAACCAGTTCCTGAAGCTCTGCAACAAGCGGTTTGTCATCCATGGTCGGTGTCTTGCGCCGGTCGACCCAATCGGACTGTCGCCCTGTTTTGACTGCGAGATTCGAGCGCGACACGCCCAGGACTTCGCAGACCGTCTTCATCGGTCGTCCCCCGGCAGCAATGGCGAGCGCGCAATCAATTTTTTTGCCCGACCATACTCCACTGCTTCGCGGAGGATTTCCACTTCCATTGTCTTTTTCCCCAGCAGTCGCTGCAGTTCACGAATCTGCTTCATGGCTTCGGCCAGGTCGGATGCCGGCATTACCTGCTCACCGGCACTTACCGCCGACAGGCTGCCGTCCTGATACAGCTTGCGCCACGCGAACACCTGGTTCGCATTCACCTGATGAGGACGGGCTACCCCAAAAACGGTAGCTCCGGGTTCGAAGGTTTCACGCACAATCGCCAGTTTTTCTTAGACCGAGCGGCGGCGCTGCTCCGGCTGGGTCAGAACCTCAACGGGTTCCATGTTGTTAGTTGTAGGCTTAAACATAGGCGGACGACTACCTCAAAGTTTAAGCGTTACCCAGTGTCCGGTTTTCGCGGGGGCCGGCCCAGGCATTGCGCACGCTCCGTAAGCATCTGGCGAACGATACTTCGTTATCAGGTGGTTTCATGCCTGCTTCGGAGTCAAGTAACTAATCAGGTAAGTTCAACGTTTACGCCTTCGTTGCGGATGACCGCTACATGAGGTATTTCAACGGCCTGCTAAACCGAGAATGTGTCAGCGCACCTCGAAGCGTGTCCTCATTGAAGGCAATTGAAAGCTAAGCGCTCCTCGCGCAAGCGCTGCCGGCCCTGATCGGCCGGCGTGGCGCTCAGCTCGCCAGCTCGTGCGTGCGCGCCGCGGCGACCGCCTCGGCCGAGCCCGGCTGGTCGGTCACGACCGATTCGATGATGCCGCCGCCCAGGCAGATTTCGCCGTCGTAGAGCACCGCCGACTGGCCCGGCGTGACGGCCCATTGCGGCGTGTCGAAGCCGAGCGAGAAGCGCGTCTCGCCAGCTTCGCCAGCCTTCGCGCGGGCGAAGGCGCAGGGCGCGTCGGCCTGGCGGTAGCGCGTTTTCGCGCCACATGCGAAGCCGTCGGCGGGCGGCTCGCCGGCCACCCAGCTGACATTGCCCGCCACCAGCTCGCGCGACAGCAGCCAGGGATGCTCATGGCCCTGCGCGACGTAGAGCGTGTTCGAGGGAATGTCTTTGCCGGCCACGAACCAGGGCTCGCCGCTGCCGTTCTTGCTGCCGCCCAGGCCAATGCCCTTGCGCTGGCCGAAGGTGTAGAAGGCCAGCCCGATGTGCTCACCGACGCGCTTGCCGTCGGGCGTCTTCATCGGCCCCGGCTTGGTTGGCAGGTAACGGTTCAGGAAATCGCGGAACGGGCGCTCGCCGATGAAGCAGATACCGGTCGAGTCCTTCTTCTTCGCATTGGGCAGGCCGATCTGCTCGGCGATCTCGCGCACCCGCGTCTTCGGCATCTCGCCGAGCGGGAACAGCGTCTTCGACAGCTGTGCCTGGTTCAGCCGGTGCAGGAAGTAGGACTGGTCCTTGGTGTGGTCAAATGCCTTGAGCAGCTCGAAGCGGCCCTCGCGCTCGCGAGCACGCGCATAGTGGCCGGTGGCGATGGTCTCGGCACCCAGCGACATGGCGTGGTCAAGGAAAGCCTTGAACTTGATCTCGGCATTGCAGAGTACGTCCGGGTTCGGCGTGCGGCCGGCCGAGCACTCGCGCAGGAACTCCACGAACACGCGGTCCTTGTACTCGGCGGCGAAGTTGACGGCCTCCACGTTGATGCCGATCAGGTCTGCCACCGACACCACGTCGATCCAGTCCTGGCGCGTCGAGCAGTACTCGCCGTCGTCATCATCTTCCCAGTTCTTCATGAACAGGCCGACCACGTCGTAACCTTGTTCCTTGAGCAGCCGGGCGGTGACCGACGAATCGACACCGCCCGACATGCCGACCACGACACGTTGCTTCTTCATTTGCTGACAGCCTGATTTCGGGCGTCGCGCGATAGGGCGCGACGGAATACGTATGGACCAACTCCAGCGGCACGCGGCAACCGGCGAGGTAGTCGCCGACGCAGCGCATCACCGCGGGCGTGCGGTGGTGGTCCTCTCGGCGGTGCGCAGTTTCTCGGCCGTCATCCACAACGTGCGGACGATGCCCTCGTCGAGCGCGCGCCCAGCGACGGCCTCACCGGCCCGCCCGCAGAAGGTGAAGCACAGGTAGGTCGCGCCGCCCTTGGCGGGTCGCTCGAAATGCGTCTGGTACACGCCCACCAGCGCCTGCGGTTCGAACGGATGCGCGGTTTCCTCGAGGGTCTCGCGGATCACGGCGTCGACGAGCGTCTCGCCGGCCTCGAGATGGCCAGCCGGCTGGTTGAGCCGCAGGCCGGCCGAGGTGTGTTCCTCGATCAGCAGGAAACGTCCGTCGCGCTCGACGATTGCGGCCACCGTGACGTGCGGGGTCCAGAGTTCGGGTTTCATGGGCGTGCATTTTACCGGTTGTCACGCCGGGCTGCCGAGCCGCGAGCGGCCGCGGCACAGCGATCCGTCCCCATGGCGGCGCGGCACCTCTCGACGGCCCGCACTCGGCATCGACGCCGCCCCGTTTTCAGCGACAGGCCCCCCGTGCCTGGACGATCCGACACGGTTTGTCCACCGGGAAAGGGCCTGATTTTAGGGCTTCCGCATGAAGGCCCTTGTCAGGCAAGGCGGAGAATGGACTCACGCACATATCGAATGTCCCACGCGGCGAGGTTACGGATGTTCTTCAGGCTGCCTCTCTTCGGTCGCCGCTGTTGCTCCATGCGCGCCAGGTTCAGCGTGATTTTGCGCATGCACGCGAGATTTTGGGCTGCGGCTTTGCTGCGCGTCTGCTGGGCATCTTCGCTCCACGATACGTCGAGCACCCAATGGAGTTGATTCTTGATCCCCCAGTGTGCGCGTCAGCCGCGACATTTCGACGGCCTTCATCGGCCTGGAACTGATTAGGCATGTCTGCTGCGTGGTGGTCTAAGAGGACAGTTCAAAAACCAATGAGGGGCTGTTTACTTTCTCGGCAAGCTGCTAACCTCGGATGTCTGAACAACGGAACCCAAGGGATGGAAGCGCCAATCATTGATGACGAATTGTGGACACTGAGCGAACCGTTACTGCTGTCGCCCAAGCCCCGGCGCAAAGAGCATCCTGGTCGCCCACGCGTATCGGATCGGGCGGCGTTGAATCGCATCCTGTTCGTGTTGAAAACCGGTCTGCGATGGAACCATCTGCCAACCCTATTGGGCTTTGGCTCCGGCGCAACCTGCTGGCGACGACTGAACGACTGGCGCAAAGCAGGAGTATGGGATCAACTGCACGAACTGCTGCTCGACACGTTGCGCGAGGCCGGGCAGATCGATCTTTCATACGCTGCCGTCGATTCCTCGTCGGTACGAA
>JAYFRX010000324.1:0-3464 GCA_040946945.1 Burkholderia sp.
CCTGTGGTGTTTCGACGGCGTGACGCAAAAGGCTGCCAGTCATGAGCGCCATGTCACGGGCGGTGGCCATCAGGCCGCGCAGCGCCCCGAGTTCCGCTGGGTCAACACGATGCTCGGCAACCTGAAAACGGCCCTCAAGGGCACGTACCACGCTATCGATCACGCCAAATATGCCCATCGCTATCTCGCTGAATTCGCCTACCGTTTCAACCGCCGTTTCGATTTGCCCGCGATGGCGCCGCGTCTGCTTCGGGTCGCCGTTACGACAAAACCTCATCCGCGCCTTGTGTTGATCGTCTTGGAGTAAAGTAACTAATCAGGTACGGATTTGACGGCAGCGAGGTACGCCTGGCATTTTCATGCAAGCTGGAGATGTGGCGGCTCCGGTTTTTCTAGACACAGATTTGGGGTAAAACGCATCCAAACTGGAGTCTGAGATGTTGAAGAAGGTAGACGTGCAGGAAGTTACGCTGGCGGCGACGGAGGGCGCGCGTAGCGCGGTCCTAGACGCTGCCAGCGCCGCCGAATTCAAGCGCTGGTCCGTCGGGCGCAAACGCGCTGTCGTTCTGCGCTTGCTGCGCGGCGAATCGATTGACCCGGTGTCTCGCGAAGTTGGCGTCACGATCGCCGGGCTCGAACAATGGCGCGAACTCGCCCTGGCAGGCATCGAAGCAGGTCTGAAGTCGCGCCAGACCGATCCGTTGGAAGTCAAGCTCACGGAAGCCGTGCATCGCGTCGGCGAACTGACCATGGAGGTCGAAATGCTGCGCATGGAGCGCGAGCGGCAGGAGCGCCGCCCTTTGAGCGTCCGGAGCTCGTCGACATGAGCCACACGATCTCCGCGACAGGCAAACCCTTCGGATTGCAACGGGTATGCCAGGTGCTCGACTTGCCGCGCTCCACGATCTATGCCGAGCGCGCCAGGGCGCTCAACAAGGTCACCCCACTTGTGCCCCTCTGTCCGACGTGGCCCAAAGCCCAAGGTGCCCGATCACGAGCGGCTCGCAGCTGTTCGCGCCGATCTGACTCGCATGCCGTTCCTCGGCGAAAGGGCGCGCAAGGTCTGGGCACGCTTGCGCATTCAGGACGACATCCGCGTGTCCCGCGCCCGTGTCTCGCCGCTGATGCGCGAACACGGCCTGCTTTCGCCCCATCGGCAACCGCAGAAACCGCCCAATGCTTACGATGCTCGAATGACGACTGATCGGCCTAACGAGGGGTGGGGCGCCGATGGCGCCAAGGTTCAAACCGTCGATGAGGGCCTGGTCTGGATCTTCGCTGCGGTTGATCATTGCGGCGCGACGTGTGTTGGCATCCACGTCACCAAAGTGGGCGACCGCTTTGCCGCACTGGAGCCAATCAGCCAAGGGGTGCGCGAGCAGTTCGGATCGGTCGAAGCTGATGCCGTCCGCGGACTGTCCCTGCGAATGGATCACGGCTCGCAGTACAGGTCGGACGATTTGCGCGCCCAGCTCAAGTTCTGGGGGATTACGCCGAGCTACGCCTTCGTCGCTTAGCCGCAGACCCACGGCGTCGCCGAGCGTTTCAATCGGACCATGAAGGAGCAAGCCATCCACGGACGGCTGTTCAACAACGTTGAAGAAGTTCGTGCCGCTGCCGTCGCGTTCAAGGACCGACACAATTGCGAATAACTGCCTGATTAGTTACTTTACTCCGAGACGATCAACACACGGCGCGGATGAGGTTTTGTCGTAACGGCGGCCCGAAGCAGGCGCGGCACCATCGCGGGCAAATCGAAACGGCGGTTGAAACAGTCGGCGAATTCAGCGAGATAGCGATGGGCATATTTGGCGTGATCGATAGCGTGGTAGGTGCCCTTGAGGGACGTTTTCAGGTTGCCGAACATCGTGTTGACCCAGCGGAACTCGGGGCGCTGCGCGGCCTGACGGCCACTGCCCGTGACATGGCGCTCATGACTGGCAGCCTTTTGCGTCACGCCGTCGAAACACCGCAGGCCATCGGAAACGACGCACGCGGTGGGCATCAGGCTGCTGGCCGCCCAGACCTCAAGGGCCGCTTTGGTAAAGCCCGGCACGGGCGAGAGCCGCATGAACAGAGGGTGGCCATCGTCAGAGGTCTGCACGGCCGCTACAAACGGCGTCTTGCCGAGCGGGCCACGCCCAGCCTTAGAGGCCAGTTCAAAACGACTGCTCGGTACGCCTGAAGATGTTCCAGCATACGAGGGCGCAGCCGAATTTGAAGAATGCTTCGTGAATGTCAGCTCGAGGATCGAAGCGTATGCGAAGACGACGGAAGTTGTGGAGCCACGAGTGAGTCCGTTCAACGACCCAACGGAATTTGCCCAGACCACTGCCATGTTCAGTGCGGTGCCTTGCGATCACCGGTTTGATGCCGCGTTCGCGCAATCGTTGACGATGCGGATCGGAATTGTAACCACGATCGGCATAGATGACCTTGGGTCTCTGAAGGGGTCGGCCGCGCGCGCCGCGGATCGGGGGAATCGCGTCGACGAGCGGCGGCAACTGGGTGACGTCGTTGCGGTTCGCGCCGGTCAGGATGGCGCTGATGGGAACGCCATTGGCATCTACGAGGATGGGGCGCTTGGAACCGGGTCGCGCGCGATCCGTGGGGTTCGGGCCAGTTTTTCGCCCGCCCCAACAGTTTGTACCGACGAGGAATCGACGGCAGCGTATGAAAGATCGATCTGCCCGGCCTCGCGCAACGTGTCGAGCAGCAGTTCGTGCAGTCGATCCCATACTCCTGCTTTGCGTCAGTCGTTCAGTCGGCGCCAGCAGGTCGGGCCGGAGCCAAAGCCCAATAGGGGGGGCAGATGGTTCCATCGCAGACCGGTTTTCAACACGAACAGGATGCCATTCAACGCGGCCCGATCCGATACGCGTGGGCGACCAGGATGCTCTTTACGCCGGGGCTTGGGCGGCGGCAGTAACGGTGGACTTGCCCCTGCATGACCGGACACGCGGTCACGCTTCGGTTGGTGAAGTTGCGCGCTGGCGGAATTCGCGTGGCGAGCAGTCTTTCAAGGCGCTGTGCGGATGCGACTCGTTGTAGTGGTCAAGCGCGATGGCCAAGTTTTGCAGTGCGGTTCTGACGTCAGGCTTGGGCATCCGCCAAACGTAGTCTCGCTTTATCGTTTTGACGAAACTTTCTGCCATCCCGTTGCTCTGCGGACTGCTGACAGGGGTCGTGACGGGCATCAAACCGATTTTCCGCGAGAACGTCAGCGTTTCCTCGGCAATGTAGCAGGAACCGTTATCGTTGAGCCACTCGATTTCGCTGTCAGCCTTAAGCGCGCCATTGAAACGGTTCTCCACCGCCTGAAGCATCACATCGCGCACCATGTCCCCGGTGTAACCACCCGTCGTCGCCGCCCAGCTTATGGCTTCCCGGTCGCAGCAGTCCAGCGCAAAGATGACGCGCAACGGCGCGCCGTCATCGCAACCGAATTCGAAGCCGTCCGAACA
>JAYFRX010000325.1:0-3457 GCA_040946945.1 Burkholderia sp.
CTACTATGGCCTCGGCTGACTTCCCCACGACCATCCCAACGCCTCTCGACGTCGGTAGCTCTTGGCAGCCGTGTGGATCTCCCCGGGTATTGCACACCCACCTTCACGCTTATGCCTGTCGGATATATGCCGCATCGTTCCGTGCAAGTTTCGGGCTTTGACCTTTTCCGCTGTCTCACCCCAATGCGTCGCCTCGTATCCGCTTCCTGTTCGTCAGGCCAGCGCTTTGCCTCGGGCTTCCTTTGGATTCGCAGTCGCCCGCGACACCCTTGCCTCTGGCTAACACTTCCCCTTGCCGGGCGTGTAGAGGACTTTCACCTCCAAGTGAGTGCACCCTGCCGGGCGCACGGAAAAACCGTCGGAGAGCATCGAGCCGGAGGGAGGGACCATCGTCATTCGGAAAGCACGTGTGGATCGAGGCCGCAAGCGGCAGCGGGGCCGCTCGCAACCCGGCAAGCGCGGGCCGGCCCTGTCGAACCGAGGAAATCAGGACAGCCCGATTTCGTTCCAGAGTATATCGACGCGCGCTTTCACGGCGGCGTCCATCTCGATCGGGCGGCCCCATTCGCGCTGCGTCTCGTCGGGCCATTTGTTGGTGGCGTCCAGCCCCATCTTCGAGCCGAGGCCGGCCACTGGCGAGGCGAAATCGAGGTAGTCGATCGGAGTGTTGTCGACCAGCACGGTATCGCGCACCGGATCGACGCGCGTGGTGATCGCCCAGATCACTTCCTTCCAGTCGCGAATATTGACGTCCTCGTCCACCACCACGATGAACTTCGTATACATGAACTGGCGCAGGAAGCTCCAGACGCCGAACATCACGCGCTTGGCGTGGCCGGCGTAGCTCTTCTTCATCTGCACGATTGCCATCCGGTAGCTGCATCCTTCCGGTGGTAGGTAGAAGTCGGTGATTTCGGCGAACTGCTTCTGCAGCAGCGGCACGAACACCTCGTTGAGCGCCACGCCGAGCACGGCCGGCTCATCGGGCGGCTTGCCGGTATAGGTCGAGTGGAAGATTGCGTCGCGGCGCATCGTAATACGCTCAACGGTGAACACCGGAAACCACCCCTGCTCGTTGTAATAGCCGGTGTGATCGCCGTAGGGGCCTTCCAGCGCATGTTCATAAGCCGCCGCGCCGCGCGTGCCGCTCGGGCGCGGCGGCGCGCCGGCCGGCGCGGGCTCGGGCGCGCCGGCCGGCAGGTAGATGAAGCCCTCGAGCACGATCTCGGCGCGCGCCGGCACCTGCAGGCCGTCGACGCTGGGCGTCAGGCACTTCGCTAGCTCGGTGTGCGCGCCGCGCAGCAGGCCGGCGAACTGGTATTCGGACAGCGTGTCGGGCACCGGCGTCACCGCGCCGAGCGTGGTGGCCGGATCGGCGCCGAGCACCACGGCAACCGGATAGGGCTTGCCGGGATTGGCCAACGCGAACTCGCGGAAGTCGAGCGCGCCGCCGCGATGGGCGAGCCAGCGCATGATCAGTTTGTTGCGTCCGATTAGTTGCTGGCGATAGATGCCGAGGTTCTGCCGCGTCTTGTTCGGACCGCGCGTGACGGTCAGCCCCCAGGTCAGCAGCGGGCCGACGTCGCCGGGCCAGCAGGTCTGGATCGGCAGCTTGTTCAGGTCGACGTCCTGGCCTTCCCAGACTATCTCCTGGCACGGCGGCGAGGACACCGTCTTCGGCACCATGTCACACACGGCCTTGGCCATCGACAGCAGCTTGCCGACATCGGCCAGGCGCTTGGGCGGGTCCGGCTCCTTCAGGGCCGACAGCAGATGGCCAACCTCGCGCAGCGAGGTGAGGGCGCTGCTGTCGTCGGCGTGCCCGGCTTCGACACCCATGCCGAGCGCGACGCGGCGCGGCGTGCCGAACAGGTTGCCGAGCACCGGAAACCGATAGCCGGTGGGCGGGTCGAACAGCAGCGCCGGGCCACCGGCGCGTAATACCCGGTCGCACAGCTCGGTCATTTCGAGAACGGGCGACACTGGCTGGGTGACGCGGCGCAACTCGCAGATGCCTTCGAGGCGCCGGATGAAATCTCTTAAGTCTTTGTATTTCATGATAATTTTCGACGTATCCGAAGGTGACGGCGGTGCAGGAAACAGCGCCGGGTGCCACGGATCAAGCACCGATTCTATCCGCCGGAGCGTTTGGACGAACGTGTCCCGAAAATTTGTGAAGCGTCCGCGAAAGCCAGACGGCACGCGGCTTTTCGATCAGTTGCGTAATAAATGATTATTTTTTCCTGATTAGTTACTTGACTCCGATACTGTTAACACAAGGCGAGGATGAGGTGTTGTCGTAACGGCGGCCCGAAGCAGGCGCGGCGCCATCGCGGGCAAATCGAAACGGCGGTTGAAACAGTCGGCGAATTCAGCGAGATAGCGATGGGCATATTTGGCGTGATCGATAGCGTGGTAAGTGCCCTTGAGGGCCGTTTTCAGGTTGCCGAGCATCGTGTTGACCCAGCGGAACTCGAGGGCGCTGCGCGGCCTGACGGCCACCGCCCGTGACATGGCGCTCATGACTGGCAGCCTTTTGCGTCACGCCGTCGAAACACCACAGGCCATCGGAAACGACGCACGCGGTGGGCATCAGACTGCTGGCCGCCCAGATCTCAAGGGCCACTTTGGTAAAGCCCGGCACGGGCGAGAGCCGCATGAACAGAGGGCGGCCATCGTCAGAGGTCTGCACGGCCGCTACAAACGGCGTCTTGCCGGGCGGGCCACGCCCCAGCCTTACCGCGGGAGCGTTCCCCGCCCAGATACGCGTCGTCGACCTCGACCCGTTCGTCGAGCCGGCGTCGCTCTTCGCGCAGCCACATGGTCTCCAGCAACTTGTGCTTGATGAGCCAGACCGTCTTGTAGCTCACGCCCAACTGGCGTTTGAGCTCCAGTCCGCTGATGGCGTTCGTGCTCTGCGTCACCAGGTAGATCGCCAGAAACCAGGTCGTCAGCGGCAATTTCGTCTTCTCGAATATCGTTCCGACGATCGCCGAGCATTAGTACCGGCAGGCCTGGCTCAGGCATCCCCACAGTCGCCGGCCGTTGTAGGCGCTGGCGTAGCGCGTGCCCTTGCATCGAGGGCAACCCAGCCATCGGGCCAGCGAGACTCGACCAGCGCGGCCTCGCATTGCGCTTTGTTGCCGTACTGCTCCTGAAATTCTTTCATCGACAGACCGCCTGAAACTGAATTCTGTTCATGGGCATGGCGCACGCTCCGTAAGCATCTGACGAAAGATACTTGATTTCACCTGATTAGTTACTTGACTCCGAGACCATCAACAAACGGCGAGGATGAGGTTTTGTGCGGATTCCACGCGCACTTGGACGTCTATTCCACGAACACTTGGACACTCATTCCACGGCCACTTGGACACTGATTCCACGAGCACTTGGACAGTGATTTGTCACTGATCCACCCAGTGCTCAGGCAGGCGGCGACGCAGGATTATTCACT
>JAYFRX010000326.1:0-3452 GCA_040946945.1 Burkholderia sp.
GCAAGCTATCCACGGACGGCTGTTCAACAACGTTGAAGAAGTTCGTGCTGCTGCCGTCGCTTTCAAGGACCGATACAATCGCGAATGGCGTCTCGAAAAACTGGGCTTCAAGACACCCCTCGAAGCCTGTCAGGCACCGCTCTTGACACGTGCCGCCTGATCGCAAAATCTTGTCTAAACAACCGGATCCGGTACCTGTTTAGTCAGAGAAAAAGGGGCTCTCTTCAAAAATGAGTGGGTTACGGAGGCATGCGGATGGATCTTCGAGAAGTTGGGCTTGCCAGCGATCAAAAACAGCACCGTGCGCATGGTCGCGAGGTTGGTGTACCCGCGAGCTTTTCACTTCGCGGCCTAGAAGAGCCCGTTGATGGCTTCCAGGAAGGCGTTGGTCTGACGCGTTTGGGGCCAGGCCACGATGCCGTCGAAATGACTACCGATCATGCGGGCGACTTCCTTCATCGGATCGACCTTCGAGCGCATGACGTTCGTGCATCACTGCCCGAGCATTTCGCTGACGACGTTGATCTGCTTGAGATCGAGAATCTCCCGAAGTCGCTCGCGATAGAAGCCATGCGCGGGCGGTTCGCTTGGTCGTGACGTTCGCGATCATGCCATCCAGATCGGCGCGTTGTGCGACCGTCAGCTGATCTCGATCCTTCAACAGCGACCAGCGCAATCCTTTGAGGTTCAGATCGATTCGCTGCTCGCTTCGTCGCATTTGGTCAACGGCTTTCGACGCATGGGCGACGACGTGGAACTTGTCGACGGTGATGCGGGCATTCGGCAGGCGCATCTCGACGCCCTTGATGAACGTTGGCGACATGTCGATGCTGATTGACGTGATCTGTTCAAGCCCCCCCGCCATGTTCGCGCAGACTCTCGGCGAACGTTTCGGTTTACGCTCGATCGCGTCAGCTACGAGCGTCAGGTAGTGGTGGAGCGTTTGCAAAACGTCTGGTCGACGGCAACGCTCGCCATGTCGGACAGATCGATGTCGGCAAGTGCGAGTTCGACGTAGCGCTTGCTCGCGAACAAAGTCTGTGTAGCTTTTCGAGGATGGAATCGGCAGTTGCAGTCCAGATGAACGGCTTGCCGCTTTCGTTGTAGTGAGAGACGAATTGATCGATACGCTTGACCAGTTGTTTGACCGAGTTCAACTAGCCTCTGCGGGTCGCCTTGTCGGTGATCAAGGCAAAGAAGCGTTCGACCTGATTGAGCCACGAGCTGTAGGTGGGCATGCAATGCATGTGCCAGCGGGGGCGGCCGGCCAGCCACGCCTTGACCTTCGGGGGCTGGTGACTGCCGTAGTTGTCCACGATGCAGGGCACGTCGAGCTCAGCGGGGACGGTCTTGTCGATTTCGCGCAGCAACGACAGGAACTCGTGATGCCGGTGGCGCGGCTTGCAGGTAGCGAGCACGGCGCCGTTGAGCACGTTCAGTGCAGCGAACAGCGTGGTTGCGCAGTGACGAACATTATCGTGCGTGACGCCTACGACGTAGCCGAAGCCCATCGACAGGATGGGTTGGGTGCGTTCGAGCGCCTGACACTGGCTCTTTTCGTCCACGCACAAGACCCAGGCATGCTCGGGCGGGCTCAGGTACAGGCCGACCAGGTCGCGCAGTTTCTCGATGAAGAATTGATCGGTCGAGAGTGTGAAGCTTGCGCTGCGATGTGGTTGCAGGCCGAGCAGCTTGAAGTAACGGTGCACGCTCGTCGGCGAGATAGCCGTTTCGGCGGCGATCCTGCGCACGCTCCAGCGCGTGGAGCCGTCCGCCGGCTTGGTGTGCAGGGTCTTCTGAATCAGTTGAGCCAGCCGCTCATCGCCAATCGTGCGCGGCTTGCCCGGACGTACTTCGTCATACAGCCCGTTGATGCGATGCTCCAGGAACCGGATACGCCACTGGCCCGCCGTAGCACGCGTGAGTTGCAGACGCTCGGCGATGGCGCTGTTGGGCTCCCCAGTTGCCGCTGCCAGTACGATCCGCGCACGCGTCACGAGCGCCGCCGACATCAAACGCGAACGGGCATCGAAGTCAGTTGCGAGCGCTCGTCCTCGCGCAGCGCCAGTTCGGCCTTCGGTCGTGCCATGGGCATGCTGGTAACTCCCGTTCCATGGGTACCGGCATGCTACGTGAACATAGATTAGTTAACAACCGAACGGAACACTAGGAGAATGACTTGAAGAAGACCCTGATCATGGTGGCGCGGGCGCTCGCTGCGGCGTTGTCGATCCCGGCGATAGCCGCGCCGGTAACCTACCAGCTCGACCCGAGCCATACTTACCCGAGCTTCGAGACCGACCACTTCGGCGGCCTGTCGGTCTGGCGCGGCAAGTTCGATACCTCGATCGGCACGGTGACGATCGATCGTGCGGCCCACACGGGCACCGTTGAGGTCACCACCAAGATCGCCTCGATCCATACCGGCAGCGCGAAGCTTGACGAGCACGTGCAGACGCCGGACTTCTTCGACGCCGCCAAGTACCCGGACGCGACCTTCAAGGGTACCCTGAAGTTCGGCGGCGACAAGCCGGTGGCCGCGGTCGGCAACCTAACGCTGCATGGCGTGACCAAGCCGCTGACGCTGACCATCGATTCCTTCAAGTGCATGCAACACCCGATGCTCAAGCGTGAAGTTTGCGGCGTGGATGCCGTCGGCGAATTCAACCGCGACGAGTTCGGCGTCGACTACGGCAAGGTCTACGGCTTCAAGCTGCAGACCAAGCTGCTGATCACGGCCGAAGGCGTGGCGCAGTAAGAGGCCAGTTCAAAAACCAATGAGGGGCTGTTTACTTTCTCGGCAAGCTGTTAACCTTGGATGTCTGAACAACGGAACCCAAGGGATGGAAGCGCCAATCATTGATGACGAATTGTGTGGACACTGAGCGAACCGTTACTGCCGGCGCCCAAGCCCCGGCGCAAAGAGCATCCTGGTCGCCCACGCGTATCCGATCGGGCGGCGTTGAATGGCATCCTGTTCGTGCTGAAAACCGGTCTGCGATGGAACCATCTGCCAACCCTATTGGGCGTTGGCTCCTGCGCGACCTGGCGACGACTGAACGACTGGCGCAAAGCAGTCGTATGGGATCGACTGCACGAACTGCTGCTCGACAAGTTGCGCGAGGCCGGGCAGATCGATCTTTCATACGCTGCCGTCGATTCCTCGTCGGTACGAACTGTTGGGGCGGGCGACAAACTGGCCCGAACCCCACGGATCGCGCGCGACCCGGTTCCAAGCACCCCATCCTCGTAGATGCCAATGGCGTTCCCATCAGCGCCATCCTGACCGGCGGGAACCGCAACGACGTCACCCAGTTGCCGCCGCTCGTCGACGCGATTCCCCTGATCCGCGGCGCGCGCGGCCGACCCCTTCAGAGACCCAAGGTCATCTATGCCGATCGTGGTTACGATTCCGATCCGCATCGTCAACGATTGCGCGAACGCGGCATCAA
>JAYFRX010000327.1:0-3449 GCA_040946945.1 Burkholderia sp.
GGCACGCATGACCGAGGCGACCTGCTGTCGGGTCTGCTTCGCCAGCCGTTCGGTCACGTTGCGAATCTTGTGGCTCCGGCACCGCTGGACGTGGGCACGTTCGCCGAACACTGCCTCGATCGCCGAGTGCAGCGCCTTGGACCCATCAATCACGAACAGATAGTCTCGGTCGGTCACCAGCCGGCGTTCGATCAGGCTATTCAGCAGATCCTTAGAGGCCAGTTCAAAAAGACTGCTCAGTACGCCTGAAGATGTTCCAGCAGACGAGGGCGCAGCCGAATTTGAAGAATGCTTCGTGAATCTCAGCTCGACGATCGAAGCGTATGCGAAGACGACGGAAGTTGTGGGGCCACGAGTGAGTCCGTTCAACGACCCAACGGAATTTGCCCAGACCACTCCCATGTTCAGTGCGGCACCTTGCGATCACCGGTTTGATGCCGCGTTCGCGCAATCGTTGACGATGCGGATCGGAATCGTAACCACGATCGGCATAGATGACCTTGGGTCTCTGAAGGGGTCGGCCGCGCGCGCCGCGGATCGCGGAAATCGCGTCGACGAGCGGCGGCAACTGGGTGACGTCGTTGCGGTTCGCGCCGGTCAGGATGGGGCTGATGGGAAAGCCATTGGCATCTACGAGGATGGGGTGCTTGGAACCGGGTCGCGCGCGAGCCGTGGGGTTCGGGCCAGTTTTTCGCCCGCCCCAACAGTTCGTACCGACGAGGAATCGACGGCAGCGTATGAAAGATCGATCTGCCCGGCCTCGCGCAACTTGTCGAGCAGCAGTTCGTGCAGTCGATCCCATACTCCTGCTTTGCGCCAGTGGTTCAGTCGTCGCCAGCAGGTCGCGCCGGAGCCAAAGCCCAATAGGGTTGGCAGATGGTTCCATCGCAGACCGGTTTTCAACACGAACAGGATGCCATTCAACGCCGCCCGATCGGATACGCGTGGGCGACCAGGATGCTCTTTGCGCCGGGGCTTGGGCGGCGGCAGTAACGGTTCGCTCAGTGTCCACAATTCGTCATCAATGATTGGCGCTTCCATCCCTTGGGTTCCGTTGTTCAGACATTCAAGGCTAACAGCTTGCCGAGAAAGTAAACAGCCCCTCATTTTTTTGAACTGGCCTCTTACGGCTCAGGCCTTGGCCCGCCCCGGCACGCTCTGCAAGGTCGGCTTGGCGGCTGGCTGGTATTCGGACACCCAGCGGCGCAGGTCGCGGCGCACCTCGTCGTCGCTGAGCACGCGATGCTGCATCAGCCAGGGCAACAGCTCGTCGAGCAGGTTGTCGGGCACCTCGCGCGCCTTCGCCGTGCGCAGCTTCGGGTGCGGCGTGCGGGTGGTGGTCTCGTCGTCGGCGAGCAGTTCCTCGTAGAGCTTCTCGCCGGGGCGCAGGCCGGTGAACTGGATGCGGATCTGGTCCTCGTCGAAGCCGTAGAGACGGATCAGGTCGCGCGCGAGCTCGACGATACGCACCGGCTTGCCCATTTCGAGGATGAAGATTTCGCCGCCCTGCCCCATGCTCGAGGCCTGCAGCACCAGCTGCGAGGCTTCCGGGATGGTCATGAAGAAGCGCGTGATCTCGGGATGGGTGACCGTCACCGGTCCGCCCTTGGCGATCTGCTGCTGGAACTTCGGGATCACGCTGCCGGCACTGCCCAGCACGTTGCCAAAACGCACGGTCTCGAACTGCGTGTTCGGGCTGGTCTGCTGCAGCGCCTGGCAGGCCATCTCGGCCAGGCGCTTGCTCGCGCCCATCACGTTGGTCGGGTTGACGGCCTTGTCGGTCGAGATCAGCACGAAGTGGCGCACGCCATGCCGGATCGCCGCACGCGCCACGCGATAGGTGCCGAGCACGTTGTTGCGCAGCGCCTGCCAGGCATTGAGTTCTTCCATCAGCGGCACGTGCTTGTAAGCGGCCGCGTGGAACACGATGTGCGGCGTGTGGCTGGCCATCACATGGTCGAGCAGCAGCGAATCCTTGGCATCGCCGATGATCGGCACCACGCGGCTTTCCGGAAAGCGTTCGCGCAGGCCCTCGGTCAGCCGGTAGACGGCAAATTCCGAGAGATCGAAGGCGATCAGCTGCGCCGGGGAGAATTTCAGAATCTGGCGGCACAGTTCGGAACCGATCGAGCCGCCGGCCCCCGTCACCACCACCACGCGGTCATGCAGCAAGGCGTCGACGTGCGGCGTGTCGATGTTCACCTCGTCGCGTCCCAGCAGGTCCTCCAGGTCGATCTGGCGTACCTGCGAGAGCATGCCCTGACCTTGCCCTGGCACGGTGGTCAGCGAAGGCAGTACCATCGCGTTGACGCCGGCGCGCACGCAAAGCGTGGCCACGCGACGCTGCACCTCGACTGAGGCGGACGGCATCGCGATGATCACGTGCTCGGCCTTGGTGAGTGCGGCCCAGTGCGCAAGTTCGGTGATCGGGCCGAGCACCTTGTAGCCATAGACCTCGCGGCCGCGTTTGGCCGGCTCGTCATCGAGCAGGCCCACCAGGCGCCATTCGCCGGAGCGCGACAACTCGCGGGCCAGGTTCGCGCCGGCACCGCCGGCACCCAGCACCAGCACCGGCTTGCCCTGGCCGACCAGACCGCCGTAGCGGTAAAACTCCTTGGTGGCGCGGTACAGCGCACGGGCACCGCCCATGACCAGGAACAGCAGCATGGGGGAGAGCAGCAGCACCGAGCGGGGAATCAGCGGCATCGGCTGGAACATTACCGCGCAGGCCATCACGATGCCACCGCCGACCACCACCGCCTTCGAGATCCGGAGTAGATCGGGCAGGCTCGCGAACACCCACAGGCCGCGGTAGAGGCCGAGCGCATGGAACAGTAATGCATAGACGGGCAGCACCCAGGCAAGCGCGATCAGGCCGCCGCGCAGGAACTCCCAAGGGATGCTGCCGTTGAATCGGACCAGGTATGCGAACAACCAAGCGGCGACCACGGCCAGCAGGTCGAACAGGAAAGCACTGAGTGAAAGCCACGATGCTTTACGTCGCAACATCAACAAGGCACCTCATGAATTGTCCTGATTAGTTACTTTACTCCGATACCCTCAACACACAGCGAGGATGAGGTTTTGCCGTAACGGCGGCCCGAAGCAGGAGCGGCGCCATCGCGGGCAAATCGAAACGGCGGTTGAAATGGTAGGTGAATTCAACGAGATAGCGATGGGCATATTGGGCGTGATCGATAGCGTGGTACGTGCCCTTGAGGGCGGTTTTCAGGTTGCCGAGCATCCCTGTTGACCCGGCGGAACTCGGGGCGCTGCGCGGCCTGACGGCCACCGCCCGTGACATCGCGCTCATGACTGGCAGCCTTTTGCGTCACGCCGTCGAAACACCACAGGCCATCGGAAACGACGCACGCGGTGGGCATCAGGCTGCTGGCCGCCCAGACCTCAAGGGCCGCTTTGGTAAAGCCCGGCAGGGGCGAGAGCCGCAT
>JAYFRX010000328.1:0-3446 GCA_040946945.1 Burkholderia sp.
GCCGTCGCGTCCGGATGGTCGATCTTCAACCATGCCGCCTGGGCCTTCAGTCGAACGAGGCCGTCGTCGGCCGGCAGCTTGTACGCGGCACACATGCCCGAGGCGACCTGCTGTCGGGTCTGCTTCGGCAGCCGTTCGGTCACGTTGCGAATCTTGTGAGTCCGGCACCGCTGGACGTGGGCACGTTCGCCGAACACTGCCGCGATCGCTGAGCGCCGCGCCTTGGACCCATCAATCACGAACAGATAGTCCCGGTCGGTCGCCAGCCGCGGTTCGATCAGGCTATTCAGCAGATCCTTAACGACTTCGGCGTTCTCGCTCGAACCGCTCGCCAGCCCCATCAAATGCTTCTGGGCGTCGCTCTCGACGCCAATCACGGTGAGAATGTGGCACCCATCGACGATGATACCGTCCAGGTAGATGGCTAGGATGTCGTGATCGCTCGAAGCGACGCTCCATCAGCCCGTCAAGCTTCTTCTTGCTCGCCTTCACGAACTGGCGCGAGACGCTGCTCTTCGAGATGCCGACGGTGTGGGCTATTTCAGGCAACGCCTCGTCATACTTTCGGGTCGACACGCTGCTGACCATGATGTCGTACATGCGCTGCGTGAGCCGTTCGTCGTCGCGCAGCTGCGTGTAGGCGGGAATCGGCACTTCCTTGCCGCGCCTGTCCCGCAGCCGGGGCCGCTGAACCCGCAGCTTGCGTTGGTTTATACGATTCGGCGGGGCTGCGAGCCATGCCAGCGCACGTCGCCGGCGGCACGCCCCGCGGGCTTGTCGCCGGCCACCTCGCGAGCAGACACCATCAGCAATTGTTCGACGAGCGCGCGGCCAGCGTCGTATATCAGCGCGTCAACACTGCACTGATGCGCGTGTTCTGGATCAGATCGCGCATTGGAAGCCACAACTGTTCGTGCTCGGCAAAGCTGGCGGGCAGGGCTTCGTGCTCCTGTTTGCCGACGACCGTCAGCGACAACTTGGCACGACGCCCGGGTTTCTTGGTAGGCTTCATCTCGGCGGTTCTCCTGTTCTGGAGCTTGATCTTGAAAACCCGATTCTCTCGGATTCCTGCGGGAACCACCGCCTTCAACCTTCAACTATTTTTGGAACACCGCCACCAGGATGGTTAACAGCTTGCCGAGAAAGTAAACAGCCCCTCATTGGTTTTTGAACTAGCCTCTTAGACACGATTTTCGATCAGGCGGCAAGTGGCAAGAGCGGTGCCTGACGGGCTTCCAGGGGTGTCTTGAAGCCCAGTTTTTCGAGACGCCATTCGCGATTGTATCGATCCTTGAACGCGACGGCGGCAGCACGAACTTCTTCAACGTGGTTGAACAGACGCCCGTGGATAGCCTGCTCCTTCATGGTCCGATTGAAACGCTCGGCGACGCCGTTGGTCTGCGGCTCAGCGACGAAGGCGTAGCTCGGCGTAATCTCCCAGAACTTGAGCGGGGCGCGGAAAGCATCCGACCTGTACTGCGAGCCGTGATCCATTCGCAGCGACAGTCCGCGGCCGGCATCAACTTCGACCGATCCGAACTGCTCGCGCACCCCTTGGCTGATTGGCTCCAGTGCGGCAAAGCGGTCGCCCACTTTGGTGACGTGGATGCCAACACACGCCGCGTCTCAATGATTAACCGCAGCGAAGATCCAGACCAGGCCCTCATCGACGGTTTGAACCTTGGTACCATCGGTGCCCCACATCTCGTTAGGCCGATTAGTTGTCATTCGACCATCGTGAGCGTTGGGCGGTTTCTGCGGTTGCGGGTGGGGCGAAAGCAAACCGTGTTCGTGCATCGGCGGCGAGACACAGGCTCGGGACACGCGGATGTCGTCCTGGATGCGCAGGCGCGCCCATACCTGGTGCGCCCCTTCACCGACGAACGGCGTACGAGCCAGATCGGCACAGATCGCCTCGAGCCGCTGGCGGTCCGACGCCTTGGGCTTCGGACCGCGTCGCATGGGAGCAAGCTGGGCGACGTTGCTCAGCGCCCTGGCACGCTCGGCATAGATCGTCGCGCGCGGGAAATAGAGCGCCTGGCACACCCGCTGGAATCCGAAAAGTTTGCCTATCGTGGAAATCGGGCGGCCATGTCGACGCCCGCCGTACGATCAAAGGGCGGCGTTCCTGCCGCTCACGCTCCATGCGCAGCATTTCGACCTCCATGGTCAGTTTCCCCACGCGAGGCACGGCGTCCTTGAGCTTGACTTCCAGCGGATCGGTCTGGCGTGACTTCAGTTCGGCTTCAATGCCGGCCAGGGCAAGCCTACGCCACTGCTCGAGTTCGGCAATCGTTACGCCGACCTCGCGAGAAATGGCGTCAACGGATTCGCCGCGTACCAAACGCAAGACGAAAGCACGTTTGTGCCCGATAGACCACCGTCTGAATTCCGCGGCGCAGGCGTCGTCTACGGTCGCGCTACGCGCTCCCTCTGTCGCCGCCTGGGCAACCTCATGCATGTCCACTGTCTTCAACATCTCAGACTCCAGTTGGGATGACACGTTTTACCCCAAATTTGTGTCTAGAAAAACCGGAGCCGCCACACAGGAAAGGAACGGAAGGCTCGCGCCGCCGGCTGAGCAAATGACGTATACGGTCAAGGAAATTTTCTACACGTTGCAGGGCGAGGGTGCCAACGCCGGTCGTCCGGCCGTGTTCTGCCGGTTCGCTGGCTGCAATCTGTGGACCGGCCGCGAGGCCGATCGCGAGACGGCCGTGTGCCGCTTCTGCGATACCGATTTCGTCGGCACCGACGGCGAGAACGGCGGCAAGTTCAAGACCCCCGAGCAGCTCGCCGCGATGATCGCCTCGTTGTGGCCCGATGGCGAGACCAACTGCTTCGTGGTCTGCACGGGCGGAGAGCCGATGCTGCAGCTGGACCAGCCGCTGGCCGACGCGCTGCACGCGCAGGGCTTCGAAATCGCCATCGAGACCAACGGCTCGCTGCCGGTGCTCGAGACGATCGACTGGATCTGCGTGAGCCCGAAGACCGATGCACCGCTGGTGGTCACCAAGGGGCATGAGCTGAAGGTGGTGATCCCCCAGGACAACCAGCGCCTGGCCGACTACGCGAAGCTCGACTTCGACTACTTCCTGGTGCAGCCGATGGACGGTCCCTCGCGCGACATCAATACGAAGCTCACGATCGACTGGTGCAAGCGTCATCCGCAATGGCGGCTGTCGATGCAGACCCACAAATACCTGAACATTCCCTGAGCCGCGCGTTTCACGGGCGGTGTCCCATTCGTAGTTGAAGGTTGGGGCGGCAGGGTTTCGTAGGTTAGGCAGACTTCAAGTCATGGTCAACGCGTTTATCGGTCGGACGATGCAAGGCAACGGCGAGCATCCAGAGGTCGTCGGCACCGCCGAGCTTACGGCATCGCTTCTCAGCTTCCAGGAAGCCAGTGGCCGCCCATCGCATCGCCATGTCGACATCGCGATAGC
>JAYFRX010000329.1:0-3439 GCA_040946945.1 Burkholderia sp.
CACGGTCAACCGCCTGGACCTGACGCCGCGGCTGATCCGCAGCCTGGCGACGACGAACCTGATCGAGAATCCGAACGGCGCGGTGCGCCGCGTCAGCGGCCGGGTCGACCGCTATCGCGATGTCGAAATGGCGATGCGATGGGCGTCACTGGCTTCCTGGAAGCTGAGAAGCGATTCCGTAAGCTCGGCGGTGCCGACGAACCTCTGGATGCTCGCCGTTGCCTTGCATCGCCGACCGATAAACGCGTTGACCATGACTTGAAGTCCGCCTAACCTACAAAACCCTGCCGCCCCAACCTTAAACTACGAATGGGACGCCGCCATGTCGAATGCCCGCAAACGTGTTCCGCGTTTCAAACGTGCGAACCCAGCATCCGTCGCAATGCATCTAAGCGCATCAACGACGGATATCTCAACGGCCTGCTAGGCAGCAGCCTGAAAAACATCCGTAACCTCACCGCGAAGGACATCGATGTGCGTAAGTCCATTCTCCGCCTTGCCTGACAAGGGCCTTCATGCGGAAGCCCTGCGCTTCCTCCGACCCGATCCCCTTTGCATACCCGCGCTTTTAGTCGCCGCGCAGTGGCTTACTTTGATGCGAAAGACCTCGACGCCCACTGCGTCGCAATCGGGGTAGGCGTCCGGTTTCTCGGTAGAGACGCGCACCGCGCGCACGGCTTGGTGCGCGAGCAAGCGCGTGGCGATCGAATCGACCAGCGTTTCCTGCAGGTGGATATGGCCGCTCGCGATGCAATGCGCGACGGCCTGCTTCATCAGATCGTAGTCGATCACCTCGCGCAGCTTGTCCTTGAGCGGGGTGGTCAGGGCCAGCGGCACAAACACATCGATGTTGATCACGACACGCTGTTCGCCACGCTTCTCGTGCTCGAACGCGCCGATACGCATGGAGACCTCGTGGTCACGCAGGTAGAGCCTGCGGCAGTCGGCGAGCCTGGGGTGCAGGAGGGCGGAAAACATGGTCGTTCCAGTCAAATTGGCGTGCGAACACGCGAAATGGCGCGCTCGGCGCGCCGGTCGTCAGGGTTGGCCGGCAGCGAGCGGCGCGAGATGCTCGCCGCCGTCCACGCTCAGCGTGGCGCCCGTCACGCCCGGTGCGTCGGCCAGGTAGCAGGCAGCCGCCGCCAGTTCGTCGGCATGCGGGGCGCGGCCGCGCACCAGCGCCGCAACCCGCACCTTCGGTGCCAGCGCTAGCGCCTGGGCGGCCGTCGCGCGATGCAGTGCGGCCTGCGCCAGCGCATGCGAGAGCTGCTCGGGCGCGGGATGGTACAGCGCGTCGTCGAGCAGGTGGATGAGCACCGCGCGCTGCGTCTCGTCCTCGCGCGCGGCCTCGGGCGTCGCCTCGGCCAGCGTGCGGCCCAGCACCACCGGCGCGGCCACGTGGCGGGCCACCGAGGCCAGCAGCGAGGCGTAGCCGGCGCTGGTGGCGTCGTCGGCGGGGGCCGGATCGCCGTGGCAGACTAAGCAGCCGGGCCGGCCGAGCGCGGCGCGGCAGGCCGGCACCAGGGCGGCGGCGCCGGGCTCGCTCGACAGGTCGGCCACCAGCACGGCGGAGCGGCAGCCCAGCGCCTCGACCTCGGCAGCCAGCGCCCGGGCGGCCGGGCGGGCCGCCTCATCGTCGATGGCCAGGGCCACCTGCCAGCCGTGGCGGGCGAAGGCGAGCGCGAGCGCGCGGCCAATCTCGCCCTGGCCGTCGGCGCGGGTGGCGCCCGTGATCAGCGCGACACGCGCGCTGTCGTCGGGGTGGACGGTGCTGCCGACAGGCCTTGCGGCGGAATTGCTCATTTACAATGCTGGGATGAACCCCAAAGCTCACGAACACCCTAATTTACTTGTTCCCGGCCCGGACACGCTCGCGCAGTCGGAAACGCTGTCCGCCTCGCTGCGCGACGAGATCGCGGCTTCAGGCGGGTGGGTGCCGTTTTCGCGCTTCATGGAACGCGCGCTCTATGCGCCGGGCCTGGGCTACTATAGCGGCGGCACGCGCAAGTTCGGCCGACGCGGCGACGACGGCAGCGATTTCGTGACGGCCCCGGAGCTCTCGCCGCTGTTCGCGCAGACCCTGGCGCGGCCGCTGGCCGAGGCGCTCGAGGCGAGCGACACGCGGCGCCTGATGGAGTTCGGCGCCGGCACCGGCAAGCTGGCGGCCGGGCTGCTGGCAGCGCTCGACGCGCTGGGCGCGGCACCCGAGCGCTACGAGATCGTCGATCTGTCGGGCGAGCTGCGCGAGCGCCAGCGCGCCACGCTGGCGGCCAAGCTGCCGGCGCCACTGGCGAGCCGCGCGCACTGGCTCGACGCGCTGCCGGAGCGCTTCGAGGGCGTGGTAGTCGGCAACGAGGTGCTCGACGCGATGCCGGTGCGGCTGGTGCTGCGCGGCGAGACGGGCTGGCACGAGCGCGGCGTGGCGGTCGATGCCTCGCGCGCCTTCGTGTTCGAGGACCGGCCCCTGCAAGAGCCCGCCGACATCCCGGCGCTGGCGGCCCTCGATGCGCTCGAACTGCCGGAAGGCTACCTGACCGAGATTCACGAAGCCGCGCGCGCCTTCACGGGCACCATCTGCCGCATGCTGGCGCGCGGCACGGCTTTCTTCATCGACTACGGCTTTCCGGCCGGCGAGTACTATCACCCGCAGCGCGCCGAGGGCACCCTGATGTGCCACTGCCGGCATCGCGCGCACGGCGATCCCTTCGTCTGGCCAGGGCTGCAGGACATCACCGCGCACGTCGAGTTCTCCGGCATCCACGAGGCCGCCGTGGCGGCCGGCACCGAGCTGCTCGGCTATACCTCGCAAGGGCGATTCCTGCTCAATGCCGGCATCACCGAGGTGCTGGCCGAGATCGATCCGGCCGACGGCGCGCGCTTCCTGCCGGCCGCTAACGCAGTGCAGAAACTGATCGCGGAATCGGAGATGGGGGAGCTGTTCAAGGTGATCGCATTCGGGCGCGGCATCGACGGCGGCCTCGAGGCCTTCGCGCGCGGCGAACGATCGCACTCGCTCTAGCAGGCCGTTGAAATACCTCATGTAGCTGGCCACCCGCAACGGCGGTGTCCCAAAAAGAGTTGAAGGTTGAAGGCGGCGGTTCCCGCAGGAATCCGAGAGAATCGGGTTTCCAAGACCAAGCTCGAGAACAGGAGAACCGCCGAGATGAAGCCTACCAAGAAACCCGGGCGTCGTGCCAAGTTGCCGCTGACGGTCGTCAGCAAACAGGAGCACGAAGCCCTGCGCGTCAGCTTTGCCGAGCACGAACATGTAATGGACCCACCGATTCCTGCTCAGGTCATGGGGTTAATGTGGCGGCGTAGGCGGCATCCGGGGTCATCATCTTCAGCGCCTGATGAGGGCGTTGTTGGTTGTAGAAGGCGATCCAGTCAGCGATCACCCGCAGGGCGTGGGTCTGGCTTTCGAAACGATGCCGGTGCA